>CAZZHT010000102.1:0-4332 GCA_964653825.1 uncultured Methanosarcinales archaeon | reverse complement strand
TGCTGATTTTTTATTTGAGATTTTGTTATGAAAGCATAAGTTTGATTTTTAATTAGAGCGAAAAAAGATGGGTTATTCTCTTTTTGATATTGAATAAAAAATGTCGTGAGTTTATTTATCGATAACGACAATGACTCTTTTAGTGGTTTTTCGTTTATGAAGTTCAACATTGATTCAAATAGATAGTTTATGGCTTGGTGTTTATTTTTTATCTGATTGAATTCTTCTGATGTTATGAGCGATTTAATTATATTGCTTATGTTCAGTTTCTTGATAATGGCGGTTTGTTTTTGTATGAGTTCTGTTCTTTTTGAATTTTGAATGCTTCCTGGCAAATGAAAGTATGTTTTGAAAAAGTCAAAGTTAAGGATTGGTTCTGACTTTTGGGTGGTTTGAGATTCTATATTTTCTTTGAAAAAGAGATATGAGAAGTCGTTAAGGGCTTTGAAACTATAAAAATCAAAGTCATATTGATACTGTTTTGGGAAGGAGGGAAAGGTTCCACCCATGAATATCATTTCAATTTTATCAATGTTATGCCCCATAACTGTGTATTGCTCTAATCTGTTGAATACTTGAAGGAATGGGTCATAGTAGTTTCGTTTTCCTCTTTTTGATGCGGGTTCGTTACCTGTGTAAGATTGGGGAACATCACCAAAGGCACTTTTTAACCCACCAGGACAATAGGTACATTTTCCGTGTGGGCATGGAATAGGAGCAGTCATTAGGGCACAGACAGTTACTCCGGATTCAGTTCTGCCAGGTTTTGTTAGGAGTTTGTTTCTTAGCAGTTCGTAGTGGTTGGAATGAGTGAGAATTTCAATGTTGGTTGGAATTTTGTTTAGTTTGTATTTTTTTGCGAGTTTTATTTTTAGTTGCTGTATCTGTTGTGGGGTTTTCTGATTTAGTTGGGATTCGATTTCGGAAATATAGGCATCTATCTTAGTTTTATTGGTTTTCATAGAATTGTAGGAATTTTATTTTATTAAAATAGTTTGTCAATTTTTTGTTAATGTGTTAAAAATAGAAAAATTTATATATTGTTTATTAAAGAGAGAATTAGAGAGATATCTGTGGATATGTTGTTTCGAGTGATTTAGAAAAGTTTAAAAAGTTTTTAGATTTTCTTTGTTTTTAATTGGTTTAATAATCAAGGTTTTGTAGACATACAAAAAAAGAATACTAAAAGATAAAATATAAATAATCTTGCTCAGAGATAATAATAGTGTGGTTAAGTAAGTTTTATTCTCATAATTTCGGAATTTTTTATGCCTCTGTAGCTTAGTGGTAGAGCACTTGACTTGTAATCAAGAGGTCGGGGGTTCAAATCCCCCTAGAGGCTTTTATTTTTTGTTCTTTTTTGTTCTGTTCCGATGAATCGTGGTTGTCTTTATCGCATTTCTGAGATTGAATTTGATGAAAAGAAAATTACTAATCAGAGACCCCTAAGAATCAGAAAAATATCCGAGATGTCATGAAAAAGTATTATTAGTGTTCTTGAGATAAATTTAAATAATATTACTACTTTCTAATGAGCATGAAAGAAAACTATGAAGACCTCTTGCTGAAAAGGTATTTTGGCAAATCTTATGATAAAGAGACGGTTAAAGATGATCTCGAAGAGATTGTTAGTTTGCTTAAAGAACAGGAAGTTAGTGTTGGTGGACTTTATACTCATCTTCTTGAAAAAGGGAGAGATCACAATTATTGTTCAAAATTCAAAAAGGTTGTTGCCAGATTAAAGGGAGTTAAGATAAAAGATGGTATCAATCATAGATATTTTGTTTTAGATGGATATATGAGTGTTGATGCAAAGACAGATGTTGAACTGTTCAATGATCTGGTTTTAAGTATGAAAGAGTATTTTAGAGAACAGGGTATTAATGATAATAGTAGTATTGATGATATTTTGAAAATAGCTGATAAATTTAAGTATGATATGAATGGAGAACCAATTAATTCTCTTATTAGGGAGTATGCTGCTATTAAGATTTCTGAAAAAGGGCTGAATAATTTATAAAAGAGTTAAAAAGTAAGCTAATAGGTAATGAACTAAATAGATTAATATTTTTATTGTGTATTATTATATTGTATGTGTTTCTTTGTTTGATTTGTGTTGAGAACATAAGATTAATAAATGAGTCAGAAGTCCCGATTGCTTTTATTGGAGGTTTTAGAATGGGACTTGAGGATTTTCTTAATTATAAAAGAATTGAAAAAAAGATTAGTAATGAGATTATTAGGGTACTTGAAGATAAAGAGATGATATTTTATGAGTATCTTGATCTTATAAACGATGCTTTCTTTAGGTATGGTGTTGATTTGAAAGATGAAACAAATTTTGAGAAGAAACTTTATAGGATAAGCAAGAGAGCTGGTTCAAAAATAGTTTATGGCATTAATAATGATTATGTTTATATCAATAAAATCAGCGAGGAAGCTAAAAGAGATGCTATTGATTTACATAAGCTTTATTATGAAGTGGCCCTTGAGTTAAAGAGGGAAATATTCTCAGGTAATTATGAAAAGTCCCTTGTTGAAGATTGTGTGTTAAATAGTATTAAAGATGAGGTTGATGAAAACAGGGCAAGAATTATTGTCAACCATGTTAATGAAAAAATAAGAATCCAAAGATATACCACTCCTTTAAGTATTTTTATTAATCAAATATGGAGTGATAAAAAGAAAATAAGATATATTTTTGGTGTTGTTAAGAACGATTACTATGATAATGGTGATGATGTTAATGAGATTGAGAGTCAAGATTAAAAATGGTAAGTGATGGTAAGTTTATGAAAATAATGAAGATTTTTGCGAGATAATCAGAGATAGGATGTAGGTCAGAGAAAATCAATGGTGTGAGAATGAATGGATGAAAGGGTTAAAATACTAATGTTTATTAAATAGATTTGAATTCTTTGTTTTATGAATGAAGGAAAGGATGACAAGGCGTTGGATGTGGTAAAAGAGGATTTAAGCAATAAGAAGAACAATAATAGCAGTAGTAATGATAGTAGTAAAAGTAGCAAAATCAACAATAGCAGTAAGAGTAATAGTAGTAGCAAAAGTAATAGTGGTAATCTAAACAAGAATGTTAATGCAGATAAGAGAGTAAGAGTGAAGAAGAGTTTGAGCTCAGTGGATTTGTTTTTTCTTATGAGGGAATTAGGTAAGCTTGAAAATTCAAAGGTTAATCAGGTTTATCAGACGCACGAGTTTGTGGAGATTAATTTTTTCAAGAGCGGCGGTTCCTCATTTACTTTGATTATTTCTGTTCCTAATTGGATTTATTTATCAAATAAAAAACATGAACATCTCCAGAAGCCCTTATTTTATTCTTCTTTTCTTAGAAAAAAAATTAAGGGATTTTTTGTTAAGAAGTTTGAACAGCTCGGGAGCGATAGGGTTATTAAAATTGAGTTTACTAAAAATAATGAAATTTTAGAGATGTTTGTTGAGTTGATTTCACCTGGAAACATTGTTCTCTGTAATGATAAGAAAGAAATTCTGTTGCCGTTTAGCACAAAGGAGTGGAGCAATAGAATTGTTAAACAGGCAGAGATATATAAGGCACCAATTAAGGAGTTCAATGCTTTCGAGATGAGAGAGAAAGAGTTAGCAGAGATTCTTAATAAGGATGATAAGAGTTTGGTGAAAACATTAGCAGTCAATGTGGGATTAGGAGGATTTTACTCGGAAGAACTTATCGCACGAGCAGGAGTGGACAAGAGTTGCAAAAGCTGTAGTGAAGATGAAGTGAAAAGAGTATATGATGCCTTTAGGAATATGTTAGGTGAAAAGGTTAGGGCAAGGGTTTATTTTAAAGATGTTAATGATACAAAGAGTGTAGTTAATGTTACACCTTTTGAGTTTAAGAGTTTGAGTGATTTTGAGTTTAAGGAGTTTGAGAGTTTTAGTGAAGCAATTGAGTTTTATAAGGATAATTATCAACCAATTTTATCAAGAGCACATGAAAAACAACTTAAGAAAATCAACAAACTTAAGGCAATTATTAGTTCACAGGAAGAAAGCAATAAGATTCTTTTAGATAAGATTAAGGAATTATCACAAATTCCTGAGTGGGTCTATTCAAGGTACAGCGAAGTTGATGAGTTGATGAGAGAAGTCAATATGCTTATTGAGAAAAAGCAGTTTGATAAGATTGATGAGCTAAAGGAAAAGTATGATTTCTTTGAAGGGGTTAATCTTAAGAATAGAAAAATAAAACTGAAGTTCTGAAGATAATGGGAAACTATTTGTTTATTATTAATTTCCTCGTGATTAATCTCTATTTTTTTACTCTGAATTTTTATTTTAATTATTTTATTATTT
>CAZZHT010000101.1:2571-4482 GCA_964653825.1 uncultured Methanosarcinales archaeon | reverse complement strand
TAATGAAAAAAATAAATTTTTAATGAGTTAAAGATTAGTTTAAATAAAAAATCAATGATAACAAGTAGCAATTAGTGAGTGGTAATAAAATAATGAGAATAAATGAACAGTAATAAATAAGTAGCAAAACAAGATTGTTGTTATTTTAAAATAGTTACTGCAATAATAGAGTATATTTTTAAAAGTTTTCGAAATTTTTTTAAATAAATTCATAAAAAATAGAAAAGTTTAAATAGGATTACAAATACAACCTCTTATATGTATTTTGAAAAACATATTTTGTTATAGATGTTTAGTATATAAAAGCAGTGTTCTGAGTATGAGAACATTGTTTTTGTAAGCTTCAATGATTTTGTGTTCTTTTTTTGATTTTATGAGCATGAAGTTATATGAATGCAAGTTTTTTAGATTAGATTTTTATTTAATTAATGATGTTTTATTTGATTAATTACGAAATAAACGAGAGAGATAATCAAAATATAAAACTTAATGTATACGTAATGTATCAACTACCATAATGATATTTAGGATACAAATTGAGGATATAAGATAGTTTTGGTTATCTTTATTTTTTATACTTATGTGTTCGCGAAGGTGAAAAAGATGGAACATTTTATAAAAAGATGCCCTGAATGTGGAAGCACTAACCTATATTGGAATAAGGAGAAAGGAGAGATTATATGTAGAGATTGTGGTTTAGTGATTGAAGAAAAGATGATGGATTTAGGTCAGGATTGGAGAGAATTTGAAGATGGTGATAGTAGTAAGAGAAGAGCTGGTGCTCCTCTTAATTCAACTCAGTATGATCAAGGTTTAGGCACAGAAGTTGGAAGGAAATCAGATGTGAATAAACTAAAGGGAAGAGAAAGGAATAAGTATTTCAGATTAAGAAAATGGCAATATCGAATAAGTACTGCTTTGGAAAGAAATCTTAAATTGGCTCTTGCAGAGTTGAAGAGAGTATCATCATATCTGAAGTTGCCACAATCTGTTGAAGAAGAGGCCGCTAGGATTTATAGACGAGCGGTTGAGAAAGGATTGGTCAGGGGCAGGAGCATGGAGTCAGTTGTTGCTGGTTCCCTATATGCTGCTTGCAGGAGGGATGAGGTTCCAAGAACCCTTGATGAGCTAAGTGAAGCATCAGGCATTGATAAAAAGGAGATTGGAAGAACCTATAGATTTGTGACAAGAGAGTTGGGAATCAAAATACTTCCATCTAACCCTGTTGATTATATTGCAAGGTTTGCCTCAACATTAGGATTGTCATCATTATCACAGTCAAAAGCGGTTGAGATTTTGGATATGGCGCAAAAGAGTGAACTAACCTCTGGTAGAGGACCCACAGGTATTGCAGCAGCAGCACTATACGTAGCAGCTTTGATGAATGGTGAGAAGAGAACACAGAGAGATGTTGCAGATGTTGCAGGTGTTACAGAAGTTACAATTAGAAACAGATACAAAGAACTTCTTAGTAAACTTAACTTAGATAAGGAGCTAAAGAAAGTGAAGGGAGTGAAGGTCAACAAGAAGGAGAAGGATAGTAGTAAAGAATAGATGATAAAGTAAAGACAAGTTGAGATATTACAAATAGAGATATTAAAACATCTGAGTATGAAGTAAAATTATTTGGTGTTTATGAGAATTCAAAATAAACTAAAACTGATGAGCAACAGCAGAGCAGTAACAATGAATCATAATATTACGAATATTATAATTTTACTCGATGATATGATATTAACCCGTCATCGTAGGTGATTACACTTGCTCTGCCAGTATCACCTGAGCTCGCATTTAAGAATAAGCTAAGTGTTTTCTCATTTTCTTTAACAGTGACCTCATTAAGGGTATGGGCATGATAAACTGATTCTGGAAAATGACCTGTGATGTGTTTTTCAATGCCTAATTCTCTTA
>CAZZHT010000101.1:0-2471 GCA_964653825.1 uncultured Methanosarcinales archaeon | reverse complement strand
TCCTTAGTAAATTCTCCAAATTCAGTAACATCAACGCCGTTGTTGGGGTTAGAAAACCGAATAGGGATATGAGAAAATAAGATTACTCTGTTTGTATCATAGTTGTTAACTTCATTTTTCAAATCACCAATGTCAATATACATGAATGATTCAAGATCATTTTTGAAACTGTAATAACCTGTTTTTAAAAAAGTATTCTTAAATTTATCATCATCTAAAACATAGCCGTGCATCACTGCGTCACCAGTTCTTAAGTCAGAACCAGGCAGAAATATGAGCTTGTGATCCTTTTTTGATATGACTCTGTTATCAACAGTAGATATGATGTTAGGATACTTACCTTTAAAGTAATTAACAACAGGAGAAAAAACAGAAACCGATTCAGAACCTCCAGGTAAGACATATGTCTCAACATTTAATTTTCCTATGTAATTTAGTAACAATGCAAGGTATTTTCGATTTTTATCAGTAAATTTATCTCCAATCAAGTTCCCATTTAAAACAAGGGCATCAATGTCATTATCATTTAATTTATCAACGAGTGATTTTGCGTTCTCTACACTGGCATAGTGAAAATCTGATAATATTCCATATTTGGTAACCATAGGTTTATAGATAAATTAAGCGTTTATAAACTTTGTGTAGTGATGTTATTTAAAAGTGATGAAAGGACATAGGAATTTTTAAAAATCTGAATTAAAGAATAAAATTAATAAATAAGAAAGTTATGAGTAGTAATATCATATCTTTTGTTTTTGATTTTTTATGTATTAATTAGGATAAAAAACATTATTGAAATAAGCAAAGAGATGAATAATTAGTTCACAGCAGTTGCAAGAGTGAGCATGTGTTCCACAAAAGAGGCAAATGATTAAAATGATATTTGGGAGAAAAAGAAAGATTCAGAGTCAGATTAAGGATGAAGGTGAAAAAGAGAATAAGAATAATAACGATAATAATAACAATAACGGTAATTATAGTAATATAAGTAATAATGGAATTAGTAATACAAGTTATAATAATTATAATGATATTAATGGAGTCTCTGAAAAGAAGAATAGTGAAAAAGATAGTTTGAATAATAGGAATCAAGAGAATACAGTTGTTAAAGATGTGGGCAAGAGTGACCGAGACAATAAAGAGAGTAATCAGCAAGAGATGAATGCGAATTGTAAAATTGATGGAGACAAAATGATAAGTGCCTTTGTGGATCGATTTTCAGTTAGGTCATACCTTATGAAAAAGGTAGAGTTTGAGAAGGTAAGTTATTTACTTGAGGCGGCGAGATGGGCTCCAACATCTGGCAACTTACAGGAGTTGAGGTATGTAGTTGTAGATAATAAGGAAACGATTCAAAAGCTCAGTGTTGCTTCTTATAATCAGATGTGGATGGCAAGTGCCCCCCTACATATTATTATTTTAGCCGATCTTGAGAAACTGAGTAAGCACTTCGGTCCAAGAGGTGAGAAAATTTATTCTATTATGGATGGTGCTATTGCTGCTGAACATATTATGCTTGAAGCATCAGTATTGGATTTGGGAAGTTGTCTTGTAGGGGCATTCTATGATGAGAAAGTAAAGGAAATAATAGGTGCTCCTAAGAATAGCAGAGTTATTGCAATTGTTACAGTAGGTTATCCTTTTAACGCAACTCGGATTACAAATAGAGAAAACCTTGATGGCAAGGTCTTTTTTAATAAGTATAGTGTTAAATTCATTAATCCTGATTTTGTCAAAGGCAATTACAGGATAGGAGACAAAATCACCACTTTTCTAAATAAGTTGAAAAAACAATTTCAACAAAAGAGATAGAAAATAGTTGTTAGATAAAATTATATGAAATAAATATTCTCTGAAGAGGAAATAGATTCTAAGCAAAAGATGTCTTTTATTCTAATTGTAATTGATTTCCTTTGTTTAAATAATATATTCACTAATCTTGGTGAACAAAGCAAAAGAATAACGAAGAATGATAATTCTACAATATCTACAGAAGTGAGAAATAAGCATAATAGGAATGAACAAAAATCATATAAAACCAGAAGTAAAGATGCTCTTATAGTTTTATTATAGTTTTATCAAGGTTATATTATAGTTTCAACAGAAGTTGATAGTTTAAATAAAAAGAAGAGAAAAAGAAAATAAACAAAAGTAATAAAAAAAATTAAAAGCCTACAGATTTATGCAGACGCTGCAGTGTAAGTTATAGTTGCCTCATGGTAACCTGACTGTGAAGTCGGGGGAATGTTCAATTTGAAAAATATATTAATAGAATCCCCTGTTAAAAACTTTGTGCATAAGGCATACTCATGAGTTGCTACTGAAAATTCCGTCCAGCTTGAAGTGTATGTTCCTCCTGTACAACTTGAAGAAGTACTTGTATCACCTGCAAAGTAAAAGTGCTCTCCTCCCGAAGTTGAAGGATTTAATAATTGAGTAGCATTTACATTAGAGCTGATATTAACTGAAGC
>CAZZHT010000100.1:0-4492 GCA_964653825.1 uncultured Methanosarcinales archaeon | reverse complement strand
TTATTTTTAATTGTTATTGTTTAATCTCAAATAAAAATTATGGGTCTTACATTTATTAAGAATCATTTGTAAGAATATAGGTGATGTTGAATACTGTTTTGTATATGTATCCTTGTTTTGTATCTTATGTATCTTTATTTATTAGTTATTCCAGAATCATTAAACTATATTCATTTATTAAAAAAACATAATTTTATTAAATATTGTTTTGTTGAATCCCATTAAAGCCATATGTTAAAATAGCAGCAATCTTAGAACAAGTTTTATTAAAGCGTTATTTTCATCATTATATATTTTTATCATTACAGTTCATATAACTTTAAAACCTCCTCCTCTAAGAAATGGAGTTTACCAGGAATAATTAATGAATGCAATGGAGCTCCGAAATCATATTCCATAATCTCTCCGATTTTTCCATACTTAATAACAGCATCCCTACTGCCAATCCTTGCAACACCTATACATCTTGTTTCTTTTGAGACAATCTTCTTTTTTTCAATTGTCTCAATTTTAAGCAATAGTAGCAATGCCTCCCTTATTGTCATGAAAATCTGACTTGGGTGATTTGTTTTAAATACTGATCTCTTTAGCTCATCTAATGTAGGTTCATTTATCTTTAAATCCAAAAGAAATAATGTATGATATCCTAAAGAGAGGTTATCCTTTAAAACCTCATAGGGAGTAGTATCATAATTCAAATTGTCTGGAAGTTCTTCAACCCTATTAATCTTTTTAAAAATAGAATAATCCTGACAAACTGGATAACTTACTGATGTTATTTTTCCAAATTTATAAATCTGTAAACCAGTGATGCCTACGGCATTAATAATAGAAGCATTGTTTATAATTCTCACATCAACCTTGTTTTTCTTAGCAGAAAGATATATTGAAATATGAGTCGTTGCTGAAAAAACATCTCCGATAACTAAGAGAGCAACATTCTTATTTAATGCAGGTTTCACAATAATCTCATTAGCTTTATTTTCAAGTTCATACCTTGTAAGCGGTTTGATTACCTTACCGTAGAATTTCGATAGTTTTTCAGGAGTGGTATTAATCATGCGAGAAGTGTAACTATCTAAGTAAATCTCATCACTTTTCTTAATGATATCATATCCCTTTAAAGTTACATCCTTTTCATCATTTAATCCTAATCCTATAAAATATAATGTAATATTAATCACCTCTACCTAAAATAACTTCAAAAAAATATTTTTGAGATATTTAAACATTATAATTATCTTAATAATTATCTATTATCTATTACATTATTATCTTGTTATTATATTATTTTATTGTTTTATATGAACCCTTTTTATAGGGGGGTATGAAATATCTTTTTCATAAAAATTAACAGGCCCTTCTAAGGATAAGGTAGACAGAGAACTTTAAAAAGCTAACCATAAATAACCTAAAATAATATCCAAATAACCTGTTGAGAACACAGATTAAATCACATATTTAAATCAACATATTAAATACTACTAACATATTAATAATTGATTGGTGATTAATAATTAATAATTTGTTAGTAATAACTAAATATAGTAATGAATAAATATATAACTAAAAGTAAAAGATTAAACCCAAAAAGATAGGTTCTTATGCATTTAACTGTTACTACTTTTATAAACTAACGAAACTATTTTAAATTCTGACTTTTTGCAAAATCATATTTTTATTTTATAGTTATTTTAAATCGTTGTTTTTTCATTTTAAATTTAAATAGAGACAGAATTAAATAATTATCAATCAAGGGGGCTTATTTTCAAAAGTATATTCTTTGATTTGTTTATTAAGATTATTCTTTTGAAGTAACGAAAAGTTTATATATATGATATAATAATAAATGAAATAGTTAAATCAATATTTAAAATCAAATTTCAAAAATAAAAATACATCGTCTTTAAATCTTAGTTGAATCCTGTTATTACAAATTACTATTGATAGACATTTTATTATGTATTTCACTAACTATTAACACATCACACATCTATTAACAGATTATCATAGTCGTTTTGTTAATTTTTATTAGTACTACTTTTACAACGAATTTTTATGAATGGGGGGAAACAAAAAATGGATTTTTTAGTTAAAAATGCAATGGAACGGGAAAAAATTCTAGAAAAAGAAACTAAAGCTGATGTTAAACAAGCTGTAATTAAGGTCATAGGTACCGGTGGAGCTGGAAATAATATGGTTTCATGGCTTCATCAAAAGGGCACTTCTGGAGCAAAGATTATTGCTGTAAACACTGATCAACAGCAACTAGATGCTACTAGTGCAGATTTAAAATTCTTAATAGGAGCAGAAGTTACAAAGGGATTAGGATGTGGTGGTTTCCCTAAAAAAGGCGAAGAAGCCGCAAAGGAAGCACTAAGTGACATTAAAAAATCATTAAAGGGTGCTGACATGGTTTTTGTATGCGCTGGTATGGGTGGAGGCACAGGTACTGGATCTGCACCTGTCATTGCAGGAGTAGCAAAAGAATTAGGTGCTATTGTTATTGGAACCGTTACAATGCCTTTTAAGATTGAGAGGGCTAGAATCGATAAAGCCGAGTACGGATTAAATTTTTTAAGGAAAAACTGTGATACTGTAATTGTAATTGATAATAATAGATTAGTAACCATTGCTGGTCAACTCCCCATTAAACAGGCCTTTGCAGTTGCAAATGAACTAATTTCAACAATGATTAAAGGAATTGTTGAAACAATAGCTCTCCCCTCCCTTGTAAATCTTGATTTTGCAGATGTTAAGGCCATCATGACTAATGGAGATGTCTCTGTTATTGGCGTTGGTTATAGTGATACTAAAAACAGAGTTGAGGAAGCAGTTAATGCCGCTCTATCACATCCTCTATTAGATGTAAGTTATGAAGGTGCTACTGGTGCTTTAATACATGTCAGCGGTGGGCCAGATTTAACCTTAGAAGAAGCAAATAGAGTTAACGAATTAATTACGCAGAGCTTGGATAGTGAAGCCAATGTAATTTGGGGTGCAAGGATTTCAGATGACATGAAAGGAAAATTACTAGTAATGACCATCATAACAGGTGTTGAATCACCATGGATATTGGGAAAAAGATTAGAAACAAACAAAGGTGGAAACAAGGTTGAAAGAGAAATGGCAGTAAAGACAAGCATTGGTGATGAGGAAGATAATTTGGGTATTGAATTAATAGATTAAAGTAATAGATTTATGACCTGTTTCCTTTTGGAGTTTTTAGTTTTTGTTTGTTCTTTTTTATTTTGTTCTTTCCTTCTTTCTTTAGATTTAATTTAAATTTCTTTTCTGATTATTTTTATTTCATTACTTCTATTTCTGATTACTTTCTTTATTCCAGAAATCATATTTAAGCTTCCTATTTCTTGAATGTGACTGTAATTAGTTTATGTTTTATTCTTTTTGTTTTGTGTTAATGAGAATAGTATCATTTTTGTTTGATTATAAAAATCTAATACAATACAAGAATCTAATAAAAAATACAATACAAAATACAACGTGAAAATGCAACAAAATACGAGCAGTTTAATTAATGAGAAAAATTAGTTCTTATAAAAAAAGTGCAACATTAGTTCAACATTATTCCATTGTCATTTCTCAAATCTCTCAATCTGTAACAAAGGGAGAATTCTCTGAACTTGAATTCACATCAAAATTCGTTTGTATCCAATTTGAGTAATCAACTATCTCAGAAATCTTTAAATCACGGACAAAGGGGTTTTTTAAAGCAGTCAAGAGCTCACCTGCTAAATATGTGTTTTTAGAATATTTGAAATCAAGTTTTCTCTTTAAGGTTTCATAAACTTTAATTAAATTGCTTTCATTGTCATATTGCTCTATTGAAAAAACCATTAAAACCTTATCAAGATTCATAACATCATCTCTTCCATCTAAATAATAAACTTCCTGTTTGATCTCTGTAGAAGTGAATTCCTGGTACGGGTGTTTCATATTCTCAGACTCAAGAGAGACAACGGTCCAATCAATCGTATAGTTTATTATAGTTGTCAAGATTTGCTTTCCTTCATTAAATTGCTTCGTAGTTTCAGATTTATAGAAAAATTTATTATTAAAGTGATTATCATAAATCCTTTCTATTTTTTTCAAAATATCACTCTCAAAAAAACTTCCATCTAAACAAAGTTCATAGTAGATACCCTCTAAACTATGCTTATTCTTATCATACTTTATCAGTATTTTTTTCGCTTCCATCTTAGTAAGAGAGGGAAAAATCACCCATTTATATGTATTTTGCTTTTTTATTTCAATTTATTTACTTGATTACATCATAATATCATAATGTTCATAGTATCGCTAACTTTATAGTATTTTATCCTTATCGTGCTTTACCTTCTGCACCTTTTACTTCATAATATGTTACTTAATGATTTTTTTACTTTCTAATACCTTATATATTTTACTTTATAATGTGTTCCTTAATAATTCCTTTTACTTTCTAATACCTTTTGTTTTACAGTACTTTTAT
>CAZZHT010000099.1:0-4502 GCA_964653825.1 uncultured Methanosarcinales archaeon | reverse complement strand
ATCCAAATACTAATCGAGATGGATTAAGAAAGTCCTCTATGGAGCTGCCCTGTCTTAGAAACTCAGGATTTGAGATAACCGTGAATTTTTTTCCAAGTAGTTCTTGTGCTTTTTTGTTTGTTCCAACAGGAACTGTTGATTTTATTATTATGTATTTGTTTTCAACAGATGATTTCTTTAGTGTGTTTAGTGATTCCCACAGATATGCTAGATTTGCCTTTCCATCTTTATCCTGGGGTGTACCAACACAGATGAATATTACGTCAGTGTCTTTTAGGCTATAATAGTCTGTTGAGAATTTGATTTTGTTCTTTTCTTTTTTGAAGTATTGCTCAAGGTTATTATCAAAGATGGGTAATATTCCATTTCTTAGTGTCTCTATTTTCTTACTATTATTATCAATTGCTGTTACAGTGTACCCTAAATGAGACATTCTTATTGCATAGGTTAATCCAACATATCCTGTTCCAATGATTCCTATTTTCATTTTTCACACTCATATTCATATATTTTATCGGTTTTGTTTAAGATTAATTTGAAGCAAGTTGAGTTGAATCTTAACTGTTTTTGCCTTTGTCCTATGAAAATGTATAGAGGTTTGTGATATCTATTTAAATATTTTGTTCTGTTTTTGTCATTCCAGAATTGTAACCATTCTTTTTTACTTAGTTTATCGTTGTTGAATAATCCAGGAGCAATTACTGGTCTATTAACCCATCCTTTAATCCAAGGGGAATAATAACTACTTGTTACCATAATGTAAGAATCTTTTGGTAATATGTTGTTCAACTGTTGAATTGTGTTGAATTCTTTTTCAGATATCAATGGCTTTAAATTAATTGAGGTAAATGTTATGACTATTGAGGTTATTATTATGAAAGATATGAGTAGAAATAAGCCAAAGCTCTTTTTTTCTCTTATTAGGAGATCAAATCCTAATGCTGAGTAAATAATCACAAATAGGTCTAAATAAATTATGAAACGGTTGTGAAAGAATAAGTCAAAGAATACTACTGTCATTGTAACTATGGCAGCAATAGAAAATGCTTTGTTTTTTCTAATTGTTTTTAAGAATCCTGTGATTGCAAATGGAATGAATGCTATCATATAATAAAAATAATCTCTTATGTTGAAGAAGGTTCCACTTCCACCTTTTCCTTTTACTATTGATTTCCCTACCGCAGATATTCCTGGTAATAAATAAGTTGTTATTCTATCGTAATTGACTGAAAGTGATAGTAATGATATTAAACTAATGTAAATTATGGCGTTCTTCTTGTTCTTATAGAAAATAAGAGAGTAAATTACAAAGGATGTTCCGAATATAAATAATGCAGGTCTGTGAAATAATGCTATGATTGTTCCTATTAAGACAATCTGCCAGTTGAATTCTTTTTTCTCTTTAAAGTATAAGAAACCAATTAGTAAAAGCATGATTCCTATTACATTTTTGTAGTAATTGAACCAAAATGTTTGTAATTGTGCTGTGGATAGTGGATAAATTAGTGATGAAATTATTGCAACTCTTTTGTTAAATAGTTTTTTTACAACTAAATAGATTACAAAAACTGTTGATGCTGATAATAGAACAAAAAAGTATGTTATTAAGAATTCTGAAGAAATTATGAATGTTAATGCGTGCATTATTAGTGTAAAACCTAATGGGTATGCTGATTTTATCCATGCTTCTTTTAGTGGATGTTCAAATACAAATTTGTATAGTCCTGAATCATATCCTAGGGGTACTGTATTGTGAATGTATGGGATTAATCTTAGGATAAAGGCGAATCCAAAGCCAATGAATATTAGAAAGTCAGGTAAATCATAATTGATTTTTTTGTGTGATAATGTTATACCTAAGATTCCGATGACTATTGCTAATAATGAAAGGTTAAAAGAGAATTTGCTTATAACTTTTAGTTCAAGTAATGATACCATGATTAAATAAAATACCAGTAAGTAAAAAAAAGACCATTTAATTTCTTCTCTTATTTCTCCTGTAAGCATAGATTATTCCTCCAATTATTGTGATTCCTAAAACGATTAAGGATATGTTGAGTAGGTTTATTTTCATACCTATTAAATTAAAGTAAAATACAGTTAAGGGAACTACTGCAATGCTTAAAGCAAAGCTCAAGGCTATTCTCTCTAACGAATCCATTTCCTTCTTGTCAAAGAAAGCATAACTTAAAACAAAACCAGGTAGGAAGAGTACATATGCTGAACCCAATATATACCTAAATGCATTTAATCCTATGAAGAAGTATAAAACTATGGATACTAAAAAGAGGGTTATTAAAGTGTAAACAATGAAGTCTCTGTTACTTATTTTTATTTCTGTTTCTTTTTTGTCTTTTTCGTCATCTTCATAGATAAGGTAACCAACAAAGAATATGATTAGAGCTGTAATTATTGAGATTAGATATGAAATCCATCCTAATTGTTTTGTTTTCAGATATACTAGGATGAATCCAATTATGGATAAAATTATGATTAGTGCTTTTTCTTTGTATCCGAAAGTTTCTTCTTTTTTTTTCTTTTTTTCTGGATAAATTATAGTAAGTGTTGCAAAGATTATTGTTAAGACTAAAAGGGTGTTTAGACCATATTTTATTTTTATGAATTCATTAACTACGAGGAGTGTTAGGTATAATACTAATGTGATTTGAAAAAGCCAGTTTATTATTGTTCTTGGTTTTTCTTGTGATAATGATAATATTTTAAAGAGTGATTTAAGGTTCTTTTTGTGTGTTGCTCTGGATAGCTTTTTGAAATCAACAAATGATATGATTGTTAAAAATCCGAATATAATTACTAACCATAATGATCTGAACCATAATCCTATGAAATAGTATGGATTGAATAATTTGTAGTATAATCCGAACAAAAATACTGCTAAGGATAGTAAAAAAGCGTATAGCAAAGTAAATCTATATTCTTTTATCATGAAACTAGGGAATAATTTTTGCTTTATAAAGCTTTTCTGAATTAGTAAATTATTTTAAAGAAAAGATAATCTATTTTAATTATGCATATTTTTAAGGAATTGAAAAATCAAGGCTTTAAGAGCTTTTTTAAGAATTACTTCATGAAAAATAGAACCGAAAAGCAAACTATTGTTAAGAATTTTAGTTGGCTCTTTGTTGGTAAGACTGTTTCAGGTACTGTTGGTTTTCTTTTGATGATTTTTATTGCAAGGTACCTTGGAGTTTTTCATTATGGTCAGTTCAGTTTTGCTCTTGCTTTTACTGCTCTTTTTGCTGTGATTGCTGATTTTGGTATTACTTCTATTGCTTTTAGGGATTTGTCAAAGGATAAGAGTAATGCATCGGTTTTTGTTTCTAATGCTATTACTCTTAAAGTTATTTTTGGATTAATAACGGTTGGCTTGATTGCTGTTTCTACTGTTTTTATGGATAAGTCTTTTGCTGTTTCTCTTATGGTCATTATTTTGGGATTTGATGTTGTCTTTTCTAATTTTAATAATTTCCTTAACATTATTTATCAGGCATATGAACGTATGGAGTTTGTTGCAAGGATGTCTATTATTAGGGCTTTTATTCTGTTTTTTTCTCTGCTTTTGATTTTTCTTTTTAGAAGGGGAATGGTATTTATTGCTTTGAGTTATGCTATGACTGATATTGTTGTTGTTTTGCTGAATTCATCTTTTGTTAGAAGGAAATTTGTTGCTTTTTCTCTTTCTCTGAGTAAAAATGTTATTTCTTATCTCCTTAGGGAGAGTTGGCCTTTGGCTTTGGGTACTATTTTTATAAGTATTTATGTAAGAATCGATTCGGTTATGCTTTCCTATATTAAGGGAGATAGTGCTGTTGGTATTTATTCTGCTTCTTATCAGTTGTTGTTTGCCTTTCAAGCGATTATAGGGATTGCACAGGCGTCTGTATATCCCAAGATGGCTAGGATGATTCATGATAGAGAGTTTAAGAGATATAAGAGATTTTTATCTATTATGATTAAAAAAAGCCTTTTGATACTTGTTCCATTAGTTATTGTTATTTCTATCTTTGCAAAGCAAATTCTTACTTTGATATATGGTTCTTCTTATTCTGTTGGTTATATTGCTTTTATTATTCTTATGTGGAATGGGTTTGTTATATATTTTAGTTTTTTTTGGGGAAGTACTCTTATAATATCGAATCATCAGAGGTATTGGACTTTTGCAGTTGGAATGGGAGCTTTTTTGAATATTGTTCTTAATTTTCTTTTGATTTATCCTTATAGTTATGTTGGTGCTGCAATTGCTACAATACTTACTGAAATATTTGTATTTGCTCTTGTGTATATCTTTGTGAGAGTTAAGGTGAAAGAGATATTTGTTAAATAGTGTAATAAAAGCCAATACAGTTACTAATTGTGCTATGAGTTAAATGAGAATAGGAAAGTGGCTGTTACATTCTGTTGTAAATCTGAAGTATTCTTTTAGTTATTTCTCTAAAAAATGATTGTGAGTTCGTCAAAAATGAGTTTATACTTTTTAAAAT
>CAZZHT010000098.1:0-4595 GCA_964653825.1 uncultured Methanosarcinales archaeon | reverse complement strand
GTACTTAATCACATTTACTTATTAATATTATTATACGATTCACTAACGATACTTTAACATTGACTACAATTGTCTCAATGAATATCATCATCACAATACCATCTTAAAGAGAATAGCATTCAATCAAAAAGACAACAACAGTATCAATCAGATTACTATCAGAATCAGAATTATTGGATAAATTTCTTAAGTACGTATTACTCAACTATCTAATACTCAACAATCTGCTCTGCAATTCTCTGAATCTTCTTAAAAATTCTACCCTTCATCAAAGGTTTTCTCTTAGCAACAGCTCTAACAACAGAAACATCATAAGGAATCTCTTTAAGAACAGGAATTCCCATTAATTCCTCAATTTCCCTCATCTTTAATTCATATCCTCTGTGACTTACCTTATTCAAAACCAAACTACACTTGACATCATCTTGCTTAAGAAGGATAACAAGCTTATGGCTTGTCAAGAGTGCAGGCAAATCAGGCGTTGAAACAACGACAACTTCATCAACATGTTTCACAATAGTGTTGTTAATTTTTCCCATACTTGGTTCAGTATCAATCACAATATAATCATATTTAGCATGTAGAGAAATCAATATCTTTCTAAACTTATTTGCCTCAAAGAGGTTTTCTTCAGATTCAATGTGAATCGAGGATGGTAAAACAAAAAGATTCTCACTATAATGATAAATTGCCTTACTAACATCCATATTTGATTTAAGAACATCATTAAGAGTTGCTGGATGATTTTTCATGCCCAAATAGAGTGAGAGATTAGCAGCATACAAATTAGAATCTATCAAAAGGGTCTTTTGCTTGAGTTTTGATAGAGCAATACCAAATTCAGAAGTAAAAGAAGTCTTACCAACTCCCCCTTTTGGGGACATAACAGCAATTATTTTAGTCATAGTTAACTCATACCAATACTTACTTATAAACTTTTTGTTATCCGTGTTTCTAAAAGGGATCCTAACAAACATATTAAAACTACATTTTGACTATTTTAAAGATATGAAAAATAAACAAAGAAAAAATAAGCAAAGAATCATAATAATATTTCACAATATATTTTACATCAAAATAGCTCATGAAATAAACTCAAAACCAATTTAAAATAAGTTTAATTGCTTTAAGATAAATTAAAAACAAAAGAATAAGAGCATAAACCACATCCATCAAACACCTAAATTGCTCTAAATTTATTCTTAATTCTAATCTAAATTCTTACATTACTTTAAGCATTCATATTGCCCCAAACTTAGCATATATAACATAATCAAATATCAGTAAAATCACAATAGCTATTAAAAGATAATAATCTGAATCCAGGACATACTTCTGATTCTTAACTAAAATATTCATCAGCGAACTCTTCAAGCTTGTTTCCTTATGGATAATAAAGGTTTTTCCTCCAGTTGAATTTGAAATTATCTCAAGTTTAGTAAAATTAGCAACTGGAATGTGATAACTCGAAGTAACTGTTGCATTAATCGAACCACCATTACCTTCATTATTAACCTTATGTTTATTGAGTGTTTCATTCATAAGTTTATAAAAATTAATCGTTTTATTATTAGTACCCAGTCCAATAGTATAAACAGTCACATTATACCTTTTTAATAGAGAAATAACCTGAGAAATATTTTGATTACCATTACTAACGCCATCGGTGATTAAAATAACCGCTCTCTGTTTTGGATCTTCTTTCAAGAATGATGAGCTAACCTCCAAAGCAGTGAAAATAGAAGTACCCCCGCCCTTCAACGAGAGATTAATACCACTTATTTTTGATTTAAGAACCCTATAATTAGTAGTGATATTAGAAACAACATTCACATCATTTGAAAAACTAAGAACACCAACCCCTGCATTTGATGGAACATTACTCAACCAATCAATAGCCATACTCTTAGCAGCAAACAACCTGCTCTGAGAATAATCAGGAGTTGACATACTTGGAGAAGCATCAATTAAGAGCATAAAATCAGTATTTGAAATTGGTTTAACAATATTCAATTGAATTGAATGATTCGCAATCATAAACAAAAGAGTTATAATAATCATCTTAAAAATAAGCAAACTAGGGCTTAAACTAAATCTTTTATACCCCTCAACTCTTTTAAGGGTTGCAAAATTACCAAACTTAATGATTCTCTTCTCCCTAAGTTTAGCCATGAAAAAGAAAGTAATAATAACAAGCACATTAAGTATAAGCAGAATAATCCAGCTTCTATAACCCATATTAATAAAAACCTTTAATCCAAAAAAATTGAACTGCATACCCCATCTAACCTCACAACTATATATTCATAGTCATATCCATAACTAAAATAATATTCACAATCCAAATCATCAAAGACAAAAACCATTCATAACCAAAAGTATTCATAATCACAACCATCGCATGATTTGTCGCAAAACAAATTGTAGCAAAACTATTTACAAATCAAAGATTCACAAATCAACAGATACTTAACGAGGGATTAAAATTTTCTTTCTAACCAAAGCTCGTACCAAAATCAACACTTTCAATAAACTTAGCAAAATTATTGACAAAACTCTTATTTGTAGGAATCTTAATAAAAAAAGCACCAGCTTTCTTAAAAGCCACTTCAATATGTTTTTCCTCTAACTTTGCACTCTCATTAAACTGTTTTCTAACCTTATCAACATGAACAAGAGATATTCTACCCGAATCGGGATCAGCTAAGTACATTGACCCAACACCCTTTGGCAACTCATAGTCCCTTAGATCCCTTATCATAACCCCAAAAACTGCCTTAAACTTATTTGTAAAATAATGAACGTTATCGAAGAATATAGAATTAGCACCAATAAAATCAGAGATAATAAAAAGCACAGTATCAGGCCCATAGGTCTGCAACATAATCTTCTTAATACAATTTAGATTCTTTACACCACCATAATTTTTGGCATCTGTCAAATGTTTAATGAGAGCATAATAATCATCCATCATAGAAAATGGCTCGATGACTCTTTTAACATGATCTGAAAACAGGAGTGCACCTAATCTATCTCCACTACTCAAAGCAGTATATCCGATAATTCCAGCAACAACAGAAGCATACTCATTTTTAGTAAGTCCAGTAGTACCGAGCATCATTGTATTAGAAACATCAACGGCAAGAACAACATCCAGCATCCTCTCTTCCTTAAAAACCTTAACATAAGGTATAGTTGTCCTAGCAGTAGCATTCCAATCAATAGATGAAGAATCATCACTCTCAGTGTACTTTCTAAGTCGATCAAACTCCATACCCTTGCCAGTAATAATCTTAAAATAAACCAGCTTAAGCTTAAAAATATCTATCAACTTCACAACATTTTTAGTAATTATATTAATAAGTTCATTAAAACTAAAAGTATTAAAAGGAATATCCATTTAGGGAACCTCCACACCCTCAATAAGGGAATCAATAATATCATCAGTATTAACACCCATTGCCTTTCCCTCGTAATTTAAAAGAATCCTATGTCTAAGAATAGGGTGAATCACTTCTCTAACATCATCAGGAATAACATAATCCCTACCATTCATAATAGCCACCGCCTTAGCTCCTAATGACAACCAGATAGTAGCCCTTGGAGAACCACCGTATTTGATATACTTCAATCCCTTTATCTGAGCACCTTGACCCCTTGTAGTAAAGATTAAATCAATAATATACTTCTTAACTTCTTCAGAGATATAAACCTTCCTAACAGCATCTTGAATTTCAATAATCTCTTGAGGAGAAATAACATGATTAACCACATTTAATTCATTAAATTTTGTAAGAGTATTCTGCGTAATAATCTTCATCTCTTCATCTCTCTTAGGATAATCCAAAATAAGTTTAACAAAGAACCTATCAACAACAGCTTCAGGCAAAGGATAAGTACCGTATTGTTCAAGAGGATTTTGGGTT
This sequence comes from uncultured Methanosarcinales archaeon, assembly GCA_964653825.1. GTDB lineage: Archaea > Nanobdellota > Nanobdellia > Woesearchaeales > CAZZHT01 > CAZZHT01. Next base: position 669 of record CAZZHT010000098.1, on the reverse strand, counting down.
GCTAAAACCATAAAAGGCCTGGCAAACTTAAACTCTTTATTATGAATATTGACCTTCCTTTCCTGCATTGCTTCCATCATTGCTGCCTGTGTCTTAGGTGGAGCCCTATTTATTTCATCAGCCAAAATAAAGTTCGCAAAAATAGGACCCTTCACAATATAGAATTCACCAGTTTTCGGATTATAAGCATTAACTCCAATAATATCAGCAGGTAACATATCGGGTACAAACTGGATTCTATTAAAAGTAGCACCACTAATTGTCTTAGCAAGTGTTTCAACAGTAAGTGACTTTGCTAAACCAGGAACTCCTTCCAAAAGGGCATTACCATCACACATTAGAGAAATAATTGTAAACTTAATCATTTCTCTTTGGCCTACCACTATCTTTGATATTTCTTGCTTGACTCTTTCAATCATATCAGCAAACCTCTTCAACTTGCGCTCAGATAATTCATCATCGTTACCCTCATCAAACACATTTTGTCCTGCTTCAGGTTTACCAGGTACAGAAGTTCTAACATTAACATCCTTTTTTACCATATTTTCATCTCGGATATCTTGATTAATTTCATTATCATTGGTTTCATTCATAGAATCATGCACTACTTTAGAATCATTCATCAACTTCTTATCATTCTTATCAAAAACATCTTTAGAAGCATCATCA
>CAZZHT010000097.1:0-4648 GCA_964653825.1 uncultured Methanosarcinales archaeon | reverse complement strand
TACACCTGGTTTACCATCTAAAATACCTAATTTTAAAAAATAGTCAATAAAAAAATAAAGATTCTATTTTATAAGCTTTAAATTCCTTTGTTTCTTGAATATCTTCGATGTTCTTACATTACTGTTTTTGTTGTTTTTATTGTTTTGCTACTTTTGTCGTTATTGATACTGCTATCTAAGCTTTTGTTATTGTTATTTTTATTATTACTTTCATAACTATTGATATTGTTGTTTTCTGATTTCTGTTTCTTGTTTTTTGAATAGTTCCTCATTGCAATGTAGCCCTCATCAATGTGTGGCATTTTCTGTGTTTTTGAGGTATCAACTATACCTGTATCATCTGTAAGGATTATATTCTTGAACCTAGTTGCAAGGGTTGAAACCAGAATGCTTATGATTGTGAATCCTATAATCATATTTATGTTGTATTGCCATAAACTGTTACCAATCATTCCTATTATGCTTGAATAGGTATATAAACTGAAGGTTACAACTACTACTGCAATGCCTTTTGGGCCATTTAGTGTCATGAACAATTTCTCTTGCGGTTTTAAGTTGCTGTTTTTGAAGATTATTGCTATTGTAATTCCTCTTATGATTGTGTAAAAGGTGAATATTAATAGAGCTCTTAACCAAAAAATCCAGTTTAGTGGTAAGGATGATGCAATTCCTATTAGCATGAATACGAGTATCCTAAGTATTGATGAGAATGTTTGAGAGTATTCTTGTAGGCTCATCTTGCTTTTTACATATATGTTTCCAAACATAACTCCAAGGGTGGTAACTGAAAGTACACCGTTACCTCCCAAAGCTTCTGCAATTCCATAGGCCAATATTGCGGTTGTGATTGTGACTAAGGGAGAAATCACCTTAGAGTAGGTGTTTCTCATGAATTTAAATATTATCAAGCCCAAAAAGAGACCTGTCCCAAAACCAACTATGATTTTCATAAAGAATGCTTTTGTGATGTCTAAAAAAAAGGGCATCCCACTTAACGCGACTGAATGATTAGAGGTATGCATGTTTAAACTCATAAAAAGATCAAGAATAATAGTAGGTATGATTACAGTTAAAGGGGTGTTTATTATTGATTCAATTTCAAGTAATCTCACTGCCTTTTTCTTTCCTTCTTTCATCATTGACATCACTACTGAAGGCGAGGTTCCTGTCATTATTGATGTAAATAAGAAGGCCAAAAATAATCCATATATCCCTCTATAATGATAGTCAATGAGCATTATGAATGGAGTTAAAAACAGCATAACAAATGAAGCAAATAGTAAAGCAAGTTTTATTCCTTTCATAGATAGAGTATCAATCTCTTTTAGTTTCAATCTTGAGGTGGCATCAAAGACAATCATGGCAAGAGCAAGTATTGCCAATGATGTTAAAAATATTGGTGGAAATGAGACAATATGAGTGTAACCTATTCCAACCCCTGCAAGTATAAGAAATATTATATCTGATGTCTTTATCTTTGCAGAAAAGATAGATATTAAGATGCCTATGAAGAGAAGGAGACCAATTATTAATAGGTAAAATACATCTAGGTTAATTCCATAAGCAGAACTTAAGCCAGTTATGTTTGTGATATTCGATGTTATTATTGACATTTTCAACATTATGTCTTTGGAATTGCTAATTTTAAAAGATTTAGTTTTATTTTAAAGTAGTGATTTCTTTTTGTTTTATTTTTATTGAATATTTTTGTTTTTTTTTGTGTTTAGATTCAATAAAAGCATTGCATCACCAAAACTGTAGAATTTGTAGTTGTTCTTTAATGCAATTTCATATATCTCTAAGAGTTTCTTTCTTCCAATCAGTGCAGAAACAAGCATGAGAAGGGTACTCTTTGGTATGTGAAAGTTCGTAATCATTCCATAAATATCATTTTTAAATTCATATTCTGGGTAGATGAATAGGTTTGTTTTGTATTTTCCAGGGATTAATTTCTTTTTCTCTTTATTATAACATGATTCAATAGCTCTTAGTGAAGTGGTTCCAACTACGAATAACCTCCCTTTTCTATTGTTTATTATGTCTGCATTTTCATTGTTGATTTCAAAGCTCTCTGTGTGCATCTCATGTTTTTTTATATCCTCATGTTTGACTGCCATAAATGTTCCTAAGCCAACATCTAGGTTGACTTTTGCAACTTTTACTCCTTTTTGTTTGATTTTATCTAATAATTCAACAGTAAAATGGAGTCCTGCTGTTGGAGAGGCAATGCTGTTGCCTTCTCTTGAGAAAACGGTTTGATAGTCATTGTCATTTTCTAGTTTCGCTTTTATATATGGGGGTAAGGTAACCCTTGCTTTTGATTCTATGAAATCATCAGCGGGCTTATTGAATTTAATTGTGAAACCATAGTCCCTTTCTTCAATAACCTCTGCTATGAAATCATCTCCTAACTCGATAATTAATCCTTTTCTGGGTTTTTTTGTTTTTATGAGTGCATAGTAGGTTTTATCCCCTATTTTATTGATTATAGTGATTTCTGCTTTTCCTCCCGTGGCTTTTTTTCCAATGAGGTGTGTTTTCCTCACCTTTGTTTCGTTGATGACTAAAACATCATCTTTATTTAGATATTTTATGAGGTCTTTGAATATTTTGTGTTCTGTAGAATCTGATTTTTTATCATAAACAAGAAGTTTACACTCATCTCTTGGTTTGTGGGCATGCTGTGCTATTGCTTCTTTTGGGAGGTAATATTCGTAGCTCGATAGCTTATAATCTTCTGAATCTGCTTTTTTATTATCCATTTTTTAATTTTTCATGTAAGGTTTTTGGATATTGTATTGTGAGAATTATGATTTTATTACAGTGAATTTGTTAATGTTGTTTTCTTTTTACTTCTCTTTGATTATGCCGTAACCTATTAATCTCCACCTAGAAGCAATTCTTCTTGAGATTGTTACTCTTGAACCGACTTCTGCGCATACAGGTATCTTTAGGTTACAAACAGTTCTCTTCTTTGAGATATCACTTACAATGCCTACAGTTGCAGCAGAATTAACATTTAACATTAGGAGTTCGTGATTTTTTATACTTTCTACTTTTAATTCTTCTCTTGCTCCTACAACTCTCTCAAGCAAGTGTACTTCTAAAAAGAGTTGGTGCCATACGGGTGGGAGCTTGCCTTTTAGACCAACAACGCATCCAGCTAATGAATCTGATCTTGTTATTGATGGGTCAAGGGTTGTCATTAGTGCAACTGAACCACCCTTTGCTGCTTCTTCAAGAGCATAGTTTCCTGTGTGAAGATCTATTATTTTGGTTGTCAATGGTAACCATTCTGTCTTTCCTTTTTTCTCAATTTTTATTCCTGGCTTTATTTCTATTTCATCTCCTATTCTGAAAACACCTTTCTTGACAGCTCCACCTAATATTCCACCTTTGAGTTTTGTGGGATCTGATCCAGGTTTATTAATGTCAAATGATCTTGCAACAAACATGAGTGGGTCTACTTTTGTGTTGCTTTTTGGTATTGGAAAATTCACAATGAAACTCAATAGTTTGTCTATGTTTACGCCCTGCTGGGCAGAAATAGGAATTATTGGGACATCCTCAAAACCTTCAGATTTTAGGAAGTTCTTGATTTCGAGATAGTTTTTGAGTGCCTGCTCTTTAGTGACCAAATCAATTTTGTTCTGAACAACAACTATGTCTTTAATGTTAGTTATCTTTAGAGCCATAAGGTGTTCCCTTGTTTGGGGTTGTGGACATGGCTCATTAGCAGCCACGAGCAATAAGGCGAGATCAATAATTGCAGAACCCGATAGCATTGTTGCCATTAGGGATTCGTGCCCTGGAGCATCCACAAAAGAAACAGTTCTTACAGGAGTCGTTTTACCTCCACATATAGGACATTTCTCATGAGTTGTGTAAATGTTACACTTCTTGCAGTAGTATATGGTGGCATTGGCATATCCTAACTTTATAGTTATCCCTCTCTTTAATTCTTCAGAATGAGTATCAGTCCATACTCCTGTGAGGGCTTTGACAAGTGTTGTTTTACCATGATCAACATGCCCTACTAATCCAATGTTCATACATGGTATGAACTTGTCGCTTTCTTTTTTCTTTTTCTTTGTTGTACTGGATGCCCTTGCCATTTTTTTTCTTTTTATTTTTTTGTATTTGTTTAGTGTCTTATGATGATATTATTTAATATTAATTACTACTCTTTCTTTTCTTCTTTTTTATCGTCTTTTTTTTCTTCTTTTGGCTCAAGTGATTCTTTTCCTTTCTTTAATATTTTCATATTGACCTGAGTTGTCTTTTCATAGATTGTGTTTCCTGCAACTGTTTTTCTTACTCTTATTCCTTTTCTTTTGGCTTTTATTCCTGTTGATTTAGTGGAAAGTATTTTTTTCCTAACAGTACCTTCAATATCCTTTCTCATAGGAAAACCACAAAAATCCGAACCGCCTGTAATCTCAAATTCGTATCCTTCAAAGCCGATGGTGTCTCCATTAATTTTGTCTCCTATCTTCTTGTTATAAAGTGGTTCTGCTTTTTCCTCTGTTAACACCCTTTTATAGGTTTTTCCATTCTTTGGATCAGAAATATTAAGTTTCATTTCCATGTTTTTCACCTTTTAATGTTTTCTTTTTTCGCCTTTTAATATTTTAAATATTTTAATAAT
>CAZZHT010000096.1:0-4658 GCA_964653825.1 uncultured Methanosarcinales archaeon | reverse complement strand
ATTTGATATATTAAAATATATTTTGAAACAGATTAATTTAAAAGATGTTTATTTAAAATATACTAATTAAATATACTAATTGATAGATGCTATATACTCTACGATATATCATTTAAAATAGACCTTTGACTTATGATTGTTAAATACTTTAAATAGTTAAATACTAAATGAAAGCACTAAACTATGGTATCAAATTATTTCAATACTGAATACAAAGCATATAGAGAGCAAAATACAGAAAGTAAAATGGTTTCCTATAACATTCGAACAATGACTGTAATTCTTGTTGTTTTTTTATTAATATCATCATTACTACTTTTAGGAATTACTATTCCATTTGCTAGAGCTAATAGTATTCAAACTAACATCAATGGTAGTGATAGCATAGGTAATCAAATAAACAAAACTCACTCTGTTTCTAATGACTCTAACAATCCATCAAATCAGAACAGGAGTATCAATGTTGACCATAAAATATACTCTTTAATCATTAACCTCATTGATCAAAGAACCTTAAAAGCCTTCAAACTCACAAATCAGCATTTATATCAGACAAATGTTAAACTCATAGCACTTGACAAACCTAACAATATATCAATAATCTATCCAACCTTGAAGAACAATTTTATCAATTTTCACATTTCTGATGGTAAATGGACTTTTGAAATCGATGTAATGGATATAAAGACGGCAACGGTAATCTACTCAGGAACCGGAACCGTAAATCTTGATGAAAATAAAAATATTTCTGTCTATCTGACTCCAGTAGGTATTGTTAAAGGAAATGTTGTTGACTCCTATGGAGAAAACCTAAAAAATGCCTCAATCAAATTTGATTGTAACTCCTATGAATCACCTATTCCGGTTGTGAAAACAGATTCCTTTGGCACCTTTACTTCACCGTTCTTGCCCGTAGGAAAATGTTATGTCTACGCAGTATACAAAGACGTAATCTGGAAAGGGGAAGTTAACATAACTTCAGGTAGCATCAAGCGAATAACAATAAAACTAAAAACAAACTTTACCCTAAACGACATATCTCATTATTGGTTTTATATTCTTATCTTTATAATCTCATTAATAGCTTTAATCATAGCAATTGTTGTACTAAAGGAAGTGAGATCCAACAAATCAAGGAAATTAAAATCAGAGACAGTCATACCAGATATAGAAAAACTCGCTAAAAGAGGCACTTCTTCTAAAACAAATAAATCAAACGAACAGGATAAAACAAAAAAACCAAATCAAACCACTTCAACAACTTCAGTGAGTCAAACAGATAAGAATGAAGCTTCAGACCATGATACTTCGCATAATAAGACATCACATGATAATACTCCATATGATAATACCTCATATAACTACACTTCAAAAGCAAATGAGAATAATGAGAGTAACAATAGAAATAAGGTAATTAATGGAAAAGAAAGCTCTCTTAAATCTAAGGAATCCCTTACTCTTAGAGATGAGTCTAAAAATAACAGTAATGACAAAAATACTGATAGAAATGAAATAAATGCCGAAGCAAATAATAAAATAAACCCAAAAATAAATAATGAGAAAAATGGGGATGTCAATAAAACAAAGCTTGGTTCATCCGATGACATAATTGACACTTCGAAAGACAGCTCTCTCAATGCTTCTTCTTCATCTTCAACAACAATTGTTTCAGACCAACTGGAAGCCCTATCTCCTGGCCAAACTGAAATAAATATAAAATACACCACTTCTAAAACAATACCATCAAAATTAAAAATAGTTTATGAAACCTTACATGAGAAGGATAAAAAAATAATTGATTACATTCTGGAGCACAGCAACAAAGCGAAGGCCTCCAGAATGGCTATAAAGCTACTAATTCCAAAAACAACCCTTCACAGAGCTCTCAATTCTCTTGAGGAAAGACATATCATTACAGTGGATAGAAACTCCAAGCCGTTGATAGTATCAATAAACAAAAGGTTTCTTGAATGAACATTTAAACAAATATATTCTACTTAACTTAGAGAATTAGAGAATCTCAGATTATTTTAAACTCTCTTAGAGGTTATATCATTTATTCTCTCGACTATAGAATTTATTTCTCTGTTAGCTCTGATTTCTATTATCTCTTTTTGTTATATTTTTATCATCTTTTTATGATATCTCTCTCATATTTCTATTGTGTCTCTCTGATAATCAATGGTTCATAGTTCCATTATATCTCTATCGTTCTGTTCTTTTGTTATGTTTTTTATCTTTCTTGTATTTTTTCTTATCTTTTTTAGATGATTTTTATATATTTTCACAAAAATAATCAAAAATAAACGAAATTATTGATTAAAAATCAAAAATAAAGATTATTTGTACTTAGTATGTTATTATAAACAACTTGAACTCCTTCTTTATTATTATAAACAACATTAACTTTTTTGTTTCAAAAAACATTTATAAATTTGGAACAACTATAAATAAGAAGTGTTTGGTTAGTAAATTAGAGTTTTGTTGTTTTTTATTTTTGTTTTTTCTATCTTTTTTAAGCATTCTTCTTTTTTAAGTATTATTTCTTATACTACTTCTTATTTTTATTTATGTTTTCACTCTCTTTCTATTCTCATTATAAATTATTCGCAACAAAAATCAGAAAATGAGAAGGAAAGAATAAATGATGAGAAACAAAAAATCAGATAATACTATATTTAACCTTTCAGAGAAAATAGAGTAAATTTATCTTTTATACTTATATCCTTGCTGAATATTTACTTATATATTACTTATATCTTATAAATATTATCCTTACACCATCTCTTCGATTTGTATCCCTAACTTTATTTGCTTACGCTTGATATCTATTTCATACTTATAGCTTATTAATCAATAACTCATTCATTATTCGTTGTTTCTCCAATCCCTATCTCTCTTAAATTCACTGACAAACTCATCAAGAGGATTCATTCCAAGTGCCTCATCTAATTCAAGAATTGCTTTCTTTTGCTTTGAACTTAATCTGGGTATCATCTTCAAATAAACTCTTACAATTTCATCCCCAACGTGGTGGGAGTTGATTCTTGGCAAACCCGCTCTCTTAATAACAAATTTTGTACCGCTCTCTGTCAAAGGTGGTATCTTTACTTTCTTGAATCCATAAGGAGTTGGTACATTAATCACATCTCCGAGATAGAGTTGTTTAAGTGAAACAGGAACATCAATTAAGAGATTATCCCCATTTCTCTTAAAGAATTTATCATCCTTGACCTTTATTTTCAAATATAAATCACCTGGTCTACCACCTCTATATCCTGCATTACCTTCACCAGCCAACCTGAGAACAACCCCATCAGAAACACCTTTAGGAATATTAATTTCTAACTTTTTTGTCTTTCTTATCCTCCCAGAACCGCCACACTTAGGACAAGGGTTCTTGATGATTTTACCCTCTCCACCACACATATCACACACGGATTGAGTCACAACCGTTCCAAACAGAGATCTCCTCATTGTTCTGACATACCCAGTTCCATGACACTTAGGACAAACCTCAACATCGCTCTCATGAACATATCCCTTTCCGCCGCACACATCGCAGGGCTCATACTTCTTAATCTCAATCGTTTTTTTAGCACCAAAAACAACATCTCTTAATGGGATTTCTATTGTGAACCTTAAATCTTCACCCTTTCTATTGATATCTTTCTTTTTAGTATCTTCCTCCTCATCGCCATGACCAAAAAAAGACCTAAAAATACTACCTAAATCAAAAGCATCTTCAAAATCATCATACCTTCCACCAAATCCAAAATTAAATCCATTAAACCCACCACCAAAGTTACCATTGAAATTCCCATTATTTGAGAAACTCTCTCCATCGGCAGTGCCGTACTTATCATACATTGCTCTCTTTTTATCATCACCTAAAACAGAAAAGGCCTCATTAATCTCCTTAAACTTTTGTTCAGCGTCCTTACTCTTATTTAAATCAGGGTGATATTTTTTAGCAAGTGTTCTATATGCCTTCTTAATCTCTTCTTTACTTGCGTTCTTATCAACCCCTAAAATATCATAATAATCCTTTGTCATTCTCTTACCCTACTTATTTATTTTATAAGCTAAATAAGTAAACTTATGAATTGAATAAATTCGAAAATATAAATACAAAACCAGGAAACTATATGGAACTTCAGATAGCTTTTTTATTAAATCCCTTTACAAATTCTTTACAAATCTTTCAAAAGACCTATAATAATCCCTATTAACAGACCCATTAACAAACCCATTAACAGCTCTCTATCTAATTTATAAAACTTGTCTTTTCATATAATCTTTATCTAACAGTAAACAGTACTTATACTTAGTTTTTTGTTATTATTGTTACCTTAATTTTATTTTGTTCTTTTAATGTGATTGCTTTAATTATTACTTTAAGTACTATTCTCTAGATTATCATTTTCTTCTCATTAAGGTTTTGTTATTATCGTAATTCTTTTCTTATAGTATTCTTGCCATTTTTCTTTTTTTAATTAACAGGCATCCAAAATCCATATGTTAACAAATCCTAAATTGTCTCAAGTTAAAGCAAAAGGTAAAAAACAGAAACCCTATAAAAAATCAAATAAAATGAGATATCAGTAAACTAAAAAATATCAATAGTAAATAATAAAAAAACATCAATAACAATTAAA
>CAZZHT010000095.1:3519-4666 GCA_964653825.1 uncultured Methanosarcinales archaeon | reverse complement strand
ATTGCTTGTCGATTGTTATTTGCTTTTTATAGTTGTGAATCTTACATTTCTTATATGATTATCTTATTATCTCTGTAATTTATAAATTTTACCCATTCATTTTTGTTAAATTTTTGTTAACGTCATACTCCCTTAATGAAATTAATTCTTAAAGAAGGAATTTTTTTTCTCAAGAAAAACTCTCTTTACCAACTCAATTTGAACTATACTATATTTAACTAAGCAACTACTTCAAGAAAAAGCATAAAAAAAGAGAAAACAGAAAAATAAAAAAGTAAAAAAATAAAAAGATAGAGGGTTAAATTATTACAGATAGTTAAATTTAATGTAATCACCAAGCTCTTTTATAGATTTATTTAGGTTACCTCTCTCTTGATAATTATTATCAGACCTTACTTTTACATCTAATGTTTCATGGAAACTCTCTACCTTATGAGTGATTTCGTAACCGTTCTTTGTGAAGTTACTCACACCGCTATTTGTATTAATTAATGATTCTAACTCTGATTTTTCATCTGGCTCAGTAAAACCAAGTAACTCACTTATATCTCTAAAGATAAGTTTAAAGTAAGATCTATCTCCACTGTGATATTTTAAACGAAATCCTGTTGTCTCACCTTCTTCATTGTTTAAGTAATCAATATTATATTTTAGCTTCATGAGTTCTCTCTCATCGTCAGGACCGAGAGAATAAGATGGAATCCCGCTGCGTCTGGCAATACTGGTGTATTGAGATTTTGTTCTCCTCAAAGGATTTCTTTTCTTAGGATTACTTCCATGACGTGTTAAATCATGATTATTAATTCCATAAATACCATTTACTTTTTTAATCTGTTGAACATCTGATTTCATTAAAACACACCTCCTATTATTTTTATTTTAAGTACAAAATAAATAATCATTATTTTTAAAACAAATAAAATGTTGTTATTTAGTAGTAACAACTTATTTATAAATGTTTGTTTTTTTAGATTTTCTATTCTCATTATGGTTATAGACAGATCACAGACATCAAACTTAGACAGATAAAAACTATACAGCATAGAAACACATACAGAGGTCTATAATAACGTAAAGTATAAATAGGTCATTGAAGCATATTTAACTAAGTTAAAATGACCACTGAAGAAGAAATAATTAATAAACT
>CAZZHT010000095.1:0-3419 GCA_964653825.1 uncultured Methanosarcinales archaeon | reverse complement strand
GGATTATAAGCTCAATAATCTAAGAAAAAGTAACGGAGATGATAAAGAAGATTATAACGGAAATAATATTCTTCTAAAAGTAAAGCCGGGCATATTACTTGCTCCTCTTAATGGGCTAACTGATTCAGTTTATCGAAAGGTATGTCACACTGCTGGTTCTGGTTTGGAATTCATTCCACTCATTCATATTGATGCATTGGATTTTATCTACTCACAATTTTTAAAAGAAAATATCTCTCGTGAACAGCTTATAAAAAAGGTTGTTAATTACTTAGACATTGGTTTTAATGAGTCCGTTGGTTTACAGTTAATTGGAAACGATATTCAAAAATTCAATAATGCGATTATGTTACTAAGTGAAATCATGGGTTATATTAAAACAGAAATGAACTCCAAAATAGTCCTGATTGATTTAAATTTTGGTTGTCCAGCGAGAAGAGAATTTATGAATCACGAGGGAGCATTCCTACTCCGTTTTCCAGATAAAATTAAAAGAATAGTTGATTCTGTATATAAGTCAATGATTTTAAATAACCTTAATCTGACTTTAAGTGTTAAAATAAGGATTACAAAGGACAACAATAACAATGATAAGAACGATAAGAACGATAATAAGGATAATAAAGGTAAAAGTAATAAAGGGGATTATGAAAGGGATTATAAATATAATAATAAAAATAATACTAAAGAAAATACTAAAACATCAAAGAGCTTTATTAATCTTATTCAAAAGCTTAGTCAAACAAATATAAACATGATTACAATTCATCCAAGAACACTCTCTCAGGGTTATTTAGGTTCAAGTGATTGGAGTTACATAAAAGTTGCAAGAGAAATCTTACCTTCAAAAGTAATAGTTATCGGCAACGGGGATATAAGAAATAAAAAGGATGCTATAAACATTATGAAGACAACAAATTGTGATGGGATTATGATAGGTCGAAGGGCATTAGAAAACCCGTTTGTTTTCCGAGAAATTACTAATAACGTACACTCTGTCTTAACCAACATGAGATATAACGACGAAAAAGTAAAAGAGAATAAAATCAAAATCATTCAATATATCATTAGTGAATATAAACAAAGGTATAATAAAGATAGTATTAATGATAATGGTAATAATTATATTAACAATAACACTAATGACAGTGTTAATCTTTTACAACTTCTTAAAATTCATTTAAACTGGTTATTGAAAGGATTTAATAATGCAACGCAATATCGGGCAAGAGTAACAAGAGCCAAAAGCATTAATGAAATTGAACAAATTCTATTCAATTTTTAATCTTTAGTAAAGATTTGCATCATTTCATATAAAATTTATAAACATATAGTTGCTCAAAAAACAGGTGTTTTTTACTTATAAGTTTATAATTATAATTCATTTTTCTCGAGTATTTAAGTATTCTATTTCTGCCTGTTAATGAGCTAAACAAAAGCAATATCTCGCCATTTTTCTTGAGATATTTCTTTACATCCCTAAGAAAAGGAAGGATTACATCTAAACCGCCATTTAGAGCTACATCATTCATTTCTTCTCTATTTTCGTATGGTAAGTAAGGCGCATTAAATAGTATATAGTCAAAGGTCATTACATCTCTGATGTCTTTAAATGATTTAAAGTATGAAAACAAATCACTACGATGAAACTTGAAGTTAATAATTCTTTCATTATCACATTCTTTTGTAAACAATTCCCTACAGTAATCAACTGCTTTTGGATTAATATCAAGTCCCATTAGAGTTATTTTAACTCTACTAAACTCATTTAATTTTATCTTAATCTCCTTGTCTTTCAAGAACTTACATATAGATAAAAGAACAACACCAGATCCACATCCCATTTCAAGGATATTTATGTCAATGCTTTCATGAGGTTGTTTCCCTATTTTGTGACTAATAGATTTTATATCTTTTGTTGTGTTTCTAATTCTATTGACTTTCTTTACTTTATTTAAATAACCTGATACCTTTTCAAAATGATTTTTCTTTTCTTTTGAACTCTTAAATAATTCTCTAATCTCTGACTCAATACACTCGATGAGAAAGTAACTATCATCGGAGGGCTCATAGATTTCCCATTGGGTTCTATCTTTTTCCTCTCTTTTTTGAGTTCTTAATGCTTGATAGCTCCTATTTGATTTACTGCCTTGAATACTTTTGTTATCTCTGTCTTTAATACTCTTGTTACATTTACCGCTCTGATTATTGTTGCTTTTCTTTCTTATAGAGTTCATTTTTTTCGTTTTCAATTTCCTTTGTTAATCTTTTCTCATAGTTTTCAACTAAAACCGCTTTTGCAAAATATTCTGCAATTAGTATAAGGATAATCCCAATAACCAATAGGATTACAAAGTAATAGACATATGATGAGATTAACTCCAAAAAGATAACAATTACTAATAGAGTCATCTTTATGTTTGTACCAGAGTTAATGTAGCTCGATTTTAAGTATGGTAGGATTATAATAAGTATCAAGAATAATCCTGAATAACTTGCGAGGATGTCTCCTATACGATGTATTGATATAATCCAACCATTATTTATGAAGTAGAGTAGAATGATAATTATCGTTACTAATATCAGAAAATTCTTATAGATGTTAATCTTTGTAGTATCAATTCCAAGATGATTAAGCTCTTTTCCAAGTTGGGATTTCAATGCCTTTATAGAGTTAGATACTGTTTCTGAGCTATTTAGATTTTTTAAATAAATTGAAGATAGATTTGTATTGTATAATATATCTGTAAAATTTATTGGTATTTTTTTAGATATTTTAATCCATAGCTGCTTTGTTTGATTTGATACTGTAACATTTTTAACGCGAGTATCATTAGACCCAGCGTAATAATCGAGTGATGAAGAATTCAGTGATGAAAGTGAATTATTCGAAATATTTCTATCAGAACTCTTTATATCTCTCTTTATCCTTTTAATACACCAAAACAAAATAATTCTATTAATCTCTTTATCAGTACTATTGTCAGCATTTGAGAATTCTATTCCTGATTTTTCGTTCTCGTAAATAAAGGGATACAAAAAATTAAGGCAAGTTACATTTTTTTGATTGAATTGACTCTGAATCTGATTAGTGGAGTTTTTTCCATAATTATTAATTATATCTCTGATATTACTCGGATTTTTTTGGATATTGTTAATGAAGAGATTGACAATGGGATTAGAGTATTGATAAATATATATGAGAATAAGTAGAAAAAGAACGACATTAATTATTATAAACAAACTTAGGTTAATTATCTTTTTTTTTCTATTTAACCGTTTATTTCTTAACCTGGAAGTGTATCCCATTTTCTATTCATAGAACCATCATTATATTTTAAGTTTTTGGTAACTCATAAAAAAAAGTATTATTGTAATGATTTTTAATGTGTTATTATGGCATTTCTATAGTATTCATA
>CAZZHT010000094.1:2320-4680 GCA_964653825.1 uncultured Methanosarcinales archaeon | reverse complement strand
GAGTAGAAATAGTGAGCATCGGAGTAGTATCTCGAAGCCATATCAAGGAAATCAAGGGCCTTTTCAATGTTATTTTTATCCATTTCAGAGGACTTAACAATTTCAAGGGCTTTACCAGTTACCTCAAAGTATTTTTTAAGCTTTTCTTCAGTGATGATGTTCTTAACGCTCTTAACTTTATCATTAGGTTCTTGTTCAGAATTATTGAATTCAGGAGTTGTTTTTTTGCTTACCATTGTTTAAAGTTGTGTATTTATTTATAATATTAATATGTTTACTTTTTTGTTTTTTTATCTTTAGTTGAATCAGGAATAGAGATCTGATGGTATGATTATGGAGATGACAGTATAATTATAATACAATAATAACTTAGAGAGAAATAAGAAGGATTTGGTAAAAAACACATCAGTAAAATATATTAATTAATACAACAACCACAGAAGTAGCAATGTGTTTTATCAAAAAGTGAATATCAGTAAGAAGAAGATATATAATGCCCCTCAACATCAAAGAGAAAACCATTAAATAGGTTAAATGTATAGAAAGAAATGACTATTAAATGAATGATAATTTTATTAAACAAAAATCAAATAAAGATTAAATGAATTCAAACAAATACTAAAGAAAGAGATATTTAAATAAATGATTGTAAAAGTATAATAGTTATTAATGAGTTTTAGGTGGTTATGATGTTTCATAGAAAAAAACATTCTGAGAATATGGACAATAATTTAAAGGAGGATTCTGAGAGTTTAAACAGGAAAGAGATTATTATCATTGTTTCTGTTACTGCTATTATTCTTGTTGCGCTTTATTTCGCAAAGGTCCATTATGATAATAAATTATTTAATGGCCATGTTGTTGGCAATAATAACATAAACAATGTAAATCAGAATAATGGCGGTCAAAATGGGAATAGTAATTTGAAAGAAATTGCATCAGTTGCTTCAAAGGATTTTGTTGTTAAAAATGGAAACTTCTCGTTAGGTTTAAAATACTGGGCAAGTGATGAAGGAATGAAGTCAGGAGGAGCTGAAAAGGGTAAGTGGCAAATAATAAAGGACGATTGTCATAGTGGTTACTGTCTTAATATGAGTTGCAAGACCCCATCTTGTAGGTTACTGTACCTTCCAAGCTCAGAGATATTTGGCAAAATCAACAACTTAAATCAGAAGTCATTTTTACTAATTCCTAAGGATAGTAAGAAGATTGTCTTCAGTTTTTGGTATAAGGGATGTAACACTGCTAACATATGGTTACAAACATTTGACAATTATGGTATGATGATTACTTCCAATGGCGGACAAGTACCTCCCTGTTCAAAGCAATGGAGAGAGATATCTTATGATGTCTATCCAAAGGAGAATTCCAAGTACTTTTACTTTGAAATCACAGAAAACCAAAATACAAATGACTTTTTAATAGATGATATTTCAGTTAAAGCTCTCAAGTAAATGAAATTATGAAAATTATGAAAGATAAAGTGTTTGAATTAAGAGTAAATTCAAATAAGAAAGCACACAATAACCATATAACAATAAAAAGCATAACAATTTAGTCCAATGAATAGGATAGTGATGCGATAAGGGGGCTATATTAGGGATTATCCTTATAAAAACACAAGGTATCATTGTAAAAGATGGCCTTTTCTAATTTGACTGGTCTCCATGTATCAACAATTAACTTTGCATTTAACCAACCAGCAAGTTCTTTAGGATTGCCAATTGTTGCAGAGAGACCTATTATCTGAATTTTTGGTATGAGTTTTCTTAAGAGTGTTATTATTATTTCAAGGGTTGGGCCCCTGGATTCATCATTTAAGATATGAATCTCATCAAAAACAACAACTCTAACCCTGTATATCCAGGGGGCATCATGCCTTAAAAGAGAATCAAGCTTTTCCTGAGTACATACAATCAAATCGTATTTTGCGAGATTAGGAGAACTTGAGTCAAGATCCCCTGTTGAAATAGCAATGTTTATTAAACTATTATACCTCTCCATAAACTGATTATACTTCTCGTTAGCAAGGGATCTTAGAGGAGCTACATAGATTCCCATAGCATTGTTTTTTATTATCTGATTTAAAAGAGCCATCTCACCTACAAGGGTTTTCCCAGAAGCAGTGGGAGTGCATACCAACAGGTTTTTTCCTTCAAAAAGACCATTATTAATTGATTTTTCCTGGGCAGGCCTTAGTTCAGAAATTCCCCTTGACCTTAGGATTTCAAAAACATCTGGATTTAGTTTTTCTTTTATATTATTTAGTTTCATTTTGATTTCTTTCTTGTAGTATTTTTCATAAACTAAGAGATTAAGATTAATAAATCGAAAAATGGGGAAAAGAGTAAGCAAAAGCA
>CAZZHT010000094.1:0-2220 GCA_964653825.1 uncultured Methanosarcinales archaeon | reverse complement strand
AGGAAATAAACAAAAGTAAGCAAAAGTGTACAAAAGTAAGAGGAGGAGTGAAAAAATAAAAAAGAGTAAAAGCATAAAAAAGCAAAGGAAAGAGGGAAAATAAGGGAAAGTGGCAAACAATAAAGTAGTGATATTTAAGTTGATTTAACTGATTGGTTGAATTAATCTGTTTATCTGTTTAATCAATGGGTTCAATCAATGAGTTTAGTTGATTGGATTGATTAAATAAATTTAGATTAATTAAATAGATTGTATAATTAAATAATTGTGGATTGATTACAGGTTTATGATATCAATTTATTTTAGAGAGGTTTTTATATGGCTTTATTATAGGTTTATCATCGTTTTTTATAGATTTATCACAGGGTCACTATAGGTTTTCTTCTAATAATTTTACTTCATTGTTATCATAGTAAACAAGCTCAATACCAACTCCTAATTTAATAAGAGCATAGAGTAAAGCCATGTGAGTTTTACCATCTCCTGAATAAAGATTCAAACCAACACTAAGGTCCCTTATTGAATCCTTTATACGATTGTAAATTTCATTGGAAAGCTTTTTCATGTCATCGTTGAAATTAACATTAATCAGTTCTATTTTGGTGTTGTGTGCTTCAGCAGATGAATCATCTGAATGATACGAACTGTTAGCATTATTTGAAACTGTTTGATTTTTAGGGTTATAACTGAAATGTGATTTACCGAAATCATCAGTCACAATAATAACAGAATCCCATTTGTTTGAAGATATCAGCTGATAGACCTGACTCCACGAACCCTTTCCCGTTGATAGAACTGTTACAAGCATCATAAAAATTACCTTTCTTATTAAATTACCTTTTTATTAAGTCCTGTTAGATTTTTAATTCTTGGTTGGATTTTTAGCTATAATAAATTTTTGTTATGTTTTTTTGTTTAAATTACGGTTGTTACGAGTTTTTGTTAAAATTTTTGTAAAATCTTTTAACTAATTGTTTAATGGCCCTATTATCTAATTGCCTCTGCTAAACAAACAATCATAGTTTAAAATAAATATAGTTTAGTTACGTTTAGTTACTTTCATCAGACATTACGATTTGATTTATAATTTATAAAGCTTTGTAGTAAATTATAATGGATTTTTTGGATTGTGATTTTCATGAATTATTTTTAATTGTGTTTTTTGGGTTTAATAAAAGATACTTTTAATCCATCTTTTTAGGATTAGGTAATAATAAAGAAAGTGGACGAGCCGGGATTCGAACCCGGGGCCTTTCCCGTGCGAGGGGAACACTCTACCAGACTGAGCTACTCGCCCTTGCTCCAATATCTAATGTTAGAAACAATGAAGATATATTAAAGTTTTCGGAAACAAGGGTTAACATAAAAGAATAAAAAGAGTAAGGATTGAATAGGTTTAGTGAGAATTATTCTGAAGAAAAGATATATCAAAAAATCTTAGAATCAATATTTTAGGATTGAAGGTATTGTTATAAGAGAAATTATTCAAACTATTTTATTCAAAGGATTTCATCTTCGAGTTTGCCAATTTCCCTCTCAGAAATTGTACACCCCTTTAGTTTAACACCCCATAATAGAGAATCAATGAGTTCTCCTCTCAAATTAGGGATTATGTGTTCTTCCCCCTTTGCAATGATGTTGTTTAAGAGCCCTTTTTTGAAAGCAACAGAAACAAGCTCAGAAGACCTCACAATTCTTATGTGTTTGGTATATTCAAGGAATTTTTGAAGATTGACGTTGTTTACAGATATTTGTTTGTGAAGTTTACTCTCCAATAATCGATGAAGGACTTTAGGGGACTCAATAAGTAACCTCGTTGTTCTTTCATCAATTATAAAGGTATTTGTATTTAATACAACACATGCTGCCATGCTCTCGGTTTCACCGCTATGAATTATTTTTATTGGATTATCTTTATAGAAATAGATATGGTTCCCCAAGTAGTCCAATTCATCTCTCATCTCAGCAATTTTCTTATCGCTTATTAGATAGAATGTACCATCAAATATGAGTTTCATAACCTGTAAGCTTTCTAACTTGAATCTCTTTATTCTAAAAGGCCTATCAATTAACTCATTCTTCACTGCAGGAGTCATTATAAACAAACCATCATAGCACTTTTTGAGTTCCTTTAAGATGTAAAGTATGTCGTTCATTGCTAAACTAATTACAGGTCCCGCATCAAACACAATGGCTTTCATTTTCTTTTTTTCTTTTTTT
>CAZZHT010000093.1:0-4680 GCA_964653825.1 uncultured Methanosarcinales archaeon | reverse complement strand
CATAATTATTATGTTATTATAATATGTTATTATAATATATTAGCAACATATTTAATGAACATATTTAATAAAGTGAGTGCCTGATAAGAGCTAATAAGTTCACTAAAGGCCAGAGGAAGCTCATGTCCTAAGCTTTTGCTTTAGGAATGTGTGTCTCTATTTCTGGTTTGGTGAATTAAAATCAAAAGTTCTTTAAAGGTTTCTCATTTCCTAAAATTGATACTGTTGATTTAATGTATTTTTAGTATGAAAATCTTTTTAATATTTATACAAAAGGGATATTCAAATGGCAAAGACATCAAAACCAAGGAGTGGAAGCATGCAGTACTGGCCAAGAAAAAGAGCCAGTTCTGAAATGCCTAGAATTAGAAGTTGGGCAAAGCTATCAGAAGCAAAATTATTAGGTATCATTGCATACAAGGTTGGAATGAAAGGTGTTTTTGTATCCAAAGGGAAATCAAAGATATTCACTCCATCTACAATTTTAGAATGCCCTCCGATGAGATTACTCTCATTGCGACTTTATGATATAACTGAAAATGGAGCTCAGATTGTTAAGGAAGTATTTTTTGATACAACCAAAAACTTTGCGAAGTACTATCCTAATCTATCATCAAAGAAATATGATGAAAAAGAGTTAGAAGATTTAAAATCAAAGATTACAGAAACCTCGTTTTTAAGGGCTGTGGTTTATAGTCAACCCAACTTAACTGGAATTGGAAGAAAGAAACCACATATCAGTGAATTTGCAATAAGTGGTTCGCTTGATGATCAGTTGAAATACATAATTTTGTTAATAAACAAGGATATCAAAGCAACAGATGTGTTTCCAAAAGCACCTGTGGTAATTGATGTTCATGGTGTAACTAAAGGTAAGGGATTTCAGGGTCCTGTAAAACGATTTGGTGTTACTATAAGAGCACACAAATCTGAGAAAACAAAGAGAGGCCCGGGATCATTGGGAGCTTGGAATGCTCAAGGTCACATATCCTACAGAGTTGCTCACGCTGGACAAATGGGTTATCATCTTAGGACAGAATACAACAGACAGGTAATTGAGATATCATCAGACCTAAAAGACATCAACCCCAAATCAGGATGGTCTCATTATGGTAATGTAAAAAGCGATTACTTTATTATTAAAGGGTCTATAATGGGTGCAAGAAAAAGAGCTGTTGTTTTGACTTATCCAATAAGAGCAAAAATAAAAGAGTAAATCTAAGGTAAATTTGAATGATTTATATTTGTGATAATCTCTGTTAAATATAAATACACAAAAGGGTTAAAAATGCAACTTAATGTTTATGACTTGAATGGAAAAATTACAAAGCAGATAGAACTACCTGTTCAGTTCAATGAAGAAATACGAGCTGATCTCATCAAGAGAGCAGTGTTAAGAATCCTTGCTAACAAAAGGCAGCCTTATGGTGCAGACCCTAGGGCCGGTAAAAGGGCTTCTGCCAAAATCTCAAGAAGAAGAAGAGATTACAAAACATCGTATGGCTATGGTATCTCAAGGTCTCCGAGAAAAATACTCACCAAAAGAGGCACTCATTTTTATTGGGTTGGGGCCGTTGCACCCTACACTGTTGGAGGAAGAAGAGCTCATCCACCTAAGGTCTCAAAAATATGGT
The DNA here is from genome assembly GCA_964653825.1 of uncultured Methanosarcinales archaeon. Classification (GTDB taxonomy): domain Archaea; phylum Nanobdellota; class Nanobdellia; order Woesearchaeales; family CAZZHT01; genus CAZZHT01. The sequence goes on along the minus strand of CAZZHT010000093.1, from coordinate 3,046 downwards.
TTTTAAAACTCAACGTTAAAGAAAGGAAAAAATCAATAAGATCAGCTCTTGCAGCAACATTAAGCAAGGATTATCTTAAAATGAGAAATCATGTTATTCCCAAAGAGTATCCCTTTACAGTATCATCTGATTTTGAGAATGTTTCAAAGACAAAAGATGTATTTAATACTCTTGTCAAGCTAGGATTCAGTGACGAATTAAAGAGATGTAAGGTCAGAAAGATAAGATCTGGTAAGGGGAAAGCGAGGGGTAGAAGATATGTCACTAAAAAGGGTCTGTTGATTGTTGTTTCAAAATCATCATCTCCTTTAATAAAAGCTGCCAGAAACATTCCAGGCATTGATATTAAAGATATTCATACCCTTAATGCTAATGATCTCGCTCCCGGTGCACATCCTGGAAGGATGACGCTTTTCACAGATGCTGCCCTTAATGAAATGAAAAAAGCAGAATTATTTATGTAAAAAAAAGTGGTTAATATGAAACTAACTAATGTTGTAAAATACCCATTATCAACGGAAAAATCCCTAAAACTTTTAGATTCGAATGCAATGGTCTTCGTAGTAGATCTCAAGGCAACCAAAAAGGAAGTAAAAAAAGCCATTGAAGCACTTTACAATGTAAAAGTTGATTCAGTTAATGTTTTAGTTGATCCTAAGGGAAAAAAGAAAGCTTACATTAAATTTAATGAATCTTCACTAGCAATTGATGTTGCTACGAAACTAGGGATTATGTAATTACAAATTACGAATGATGTAATAATATGATTTTGAATTACGAATCATGGGATTAAAAAACAAAATAAAATAATCAAAAACAAGGTGTTGTTTTCAAATTATTTGAATTGTTTGTATGTATTGCTTTATTGTTTATATTTTTTCAATGTTTTTGATTTTAAGCTAAAAATATAAAAAAGGATGATTATAAAATGGGAAAGAGAATTATTGCCCAAAGAAGAGGAGGGGGATCACCTCGTTACAGTATACCAAGTCACTTATTTAGATACGAGGCAAAATATATTCCAAGAGAATATATGAACAACAATCAGGTTGATGCCACTGTTGTTGACATTATAAAAAGTAATGCTCACTCAGCTCCTCTTTTGAAGGTAAAAGCACTGAAGAATTACTATTATATCATTGCTCCAGAAGGAATCTCTGTTGGTGAAAAGATTTCTTTTGGTCTTAATGAATCAAAGAAGCCAAAAACAGGTGATGTTTTGTTTTTGAAAGACATAGATGAAGGTAGTATTATCTCAAATGTCGAATCAACTCCTGGAGATGGTGGTAAATTTGTCAGGGCTTCAGGTAGTTATGCTCGTGTTATATCAAAAACTGAGAGTTATGTTTTAGTTCAATTCCCATCAAAGAAAACAAAGAAGTTTCCCTTGATGTGTCGAGCCACGGTAGGAGTTGTTGCTGGTGGTGGACGAACTGAAAAGCCTCTTTTCAAGGCAGGTAGAGCTCATTATAAAGCTAAAGCTAAGCACAAGTTGTATCCGATAACTTCAGGAACTGCAATGAATGCAGGTGATCATCCTTATGGTCACAAGAGAACACAGAGGAAAGCAAATAAGATTTGTGTTGCGAGAGGCACTCCTCCAGGTCGTAAGGTAGGGTCAATTGCTGCCAGAAGAACTGGTAAAAGGAAGTGATTATGATGGTTAAGGAATTTTTATACAAGGGTAAAACATTAGATGAACTCAAGAAAATGAGTATTACTGAATTAGCAGAGCTTTTCAATGCCAGAGAACGCAGAAAGATAAAGAGGGGATTTACAGAGCAAGAGCAGAAGCTATTGAAGAAACTGGAAACAAAAGACACTGCTAAAACTCACTGTAGAACTATGATCTTTTTACCAACCATGGTTGGGAAGACCATTATGATTCATAATGGAAAGGAATTTGTAGTTGTAAGAGTTACTCCTGAAATGATTGGCTTAAGATTTGGAGAAATGGCTTTAACCAGAAAAAGAGTGACTCATAACTCTCCAGGTGTTGGAGCAAGCAGATCAACTGCTCATGCAGCAATGAAGTAAATGTTGCGGGTGAAAATAGAATAAACACATTTAGACAAATAACAACTTTAGACAAATATAAAGCCGAGACAAACCTTTTTGTTTATTATTAATACTTTATGTTTTTATTAAGTAGAACTTCAAAAATAACTCCATAAAATTGCTTTAAAAAAAGAAAAAAATTGAGATGGAAAAATGAAATACAAATTAAAAATCAATGATGACCTTAAAGATAGCGTTGCATACTCATCATTAGAGGCTGTTCCAATTTCATTAAAGAAATCTGTTGAGATTTGCCACTTTTTAAAGGGTAAAAAGATAGATGTTGCTCTTGATTTACTCAGAAAGATTATAAGGAAAGAGGTTGCAGTTCCTTTTAAGAAATCAAAAAGTGCTCCTCACAAAAGGAATATCGGACCAGGCAAGTATCCTGTAAAAACAGCTACATACTTTTTGAAGTTGATTAAGAATGTGCAGGCAAATGCTGAAGATAAGGGCTTATCAGAAGATATAATTATTTATCATATTAGTGCGGATAAAAGCTTTACTCAAGCAAGGTACGGTCGTAAGAATGGTATTCATGCAAAGAGAACTAATATTCAAGTAATTGTTAAGGAAGTTGAAGGAAAAGGAGAAAAGAAAGAAAACAAATCAAAGGAAACTAAACCAAAAACACAATCACAACAATCAACAAAACCCACAAAGACCATAGAAGTGAGCAAAGAAACAGATAATAAAAAAGACGATAAAAAAGTAACCTCATTAAAGACAGGAACTACTTCAAAGGTTCAAAGTGAAAAAAGCAAAAGCAAAAATGAGAAGAACACTGAGAAAAAAGATTCCTCAAAATCAAAAACAAAAAAACCCTCCACTTCACCAAAACAATCAAAATCCACCAAATAAACTAAATAATATACCTAAGAAAATATGTCAAATAAGATAATATCTTATAATAAGATTAAGTAAAAATAAAATAAATAAACTGAATAAAATAAATGTAATCATAGCACACAAAATCATAACAAACATA
>CAZZHT010000092.1:0-4744 GCA_964653825.1 uncultured Methanosarcinales archaeon | reverse complement strand
AAATGTCACAATGTATAACACTACATACGGACCTATTAATCTTTTGGTTTATAAAGTAGATAAATAGATGAGCAATAAATAAAAAAATAAGAGAAGTATTTGTCTTAAAAGTAATCGTTTTAGGAGTAATAAAATGAAATTAAAAAAATCAGTGGAATATTACGATTTTATTGCCAATGGATACAACAGGTTGTATGGAGATGAACAGATAAATAAGATAAGATTTTTATTTGAGAATAAAATCTTAACAAAAGAAGAAATTAATGGTTCGTTGATGTTAGACGTCGGTTGCGGAAGCATGGTTTATTCAAATTTTTTTAAACTTTCAAATTTAGTTGGGATTGACCCATCTATTGCACTGCTAAGACAGACCAAAAACATAAGATTTTTAGGTTATGCTGAGAAGATGCCTTTTTCTTCACAGGTTTTTGATATTGTTATTTCAATGTCAGCAATTCAAAACTTTAATGATATTGCTGCAGGAATTAGAGAGATAATTCGAGTTACCAAAAAAAATGGAAAGATAATAATATCAGTGAGTGATAGGTTTAGAGATGTTCAGGAAATCATTGAAAGTGAATTGAGTAAGATAACGAAAAAGAACATAATAAACCAAAAATCAAATAAAAGCAGTATTTCCATTTTTAACAAGTATTTTCAAGAGAAGGATATTATTTATGTTTTTTATAAAAAATCATGATATATTCTGATTGAATCACTTAAGATGGTTCAAAAGAAACTTTATTCTATGACTGTTAATTTTTTTGTTATGGATTATTTAAAGTCCCTAACTGCCTAGCCATTGAGTTGTTCGATTATTTTTTGTACTATTTCTGAGGTGTTGTGTAGACCATTATGTATCTGATGCCTTTTATATTCTCACAAATTAGTATGTCTTTGTTTTTTATTTTTATTTTCTTGATATTGTGCCCCCTTCTTTCCAAGAACATTAAGATAGACCTTCCTGAGTTTAAAGAATCTGCTTGATTCATACTCACGTATTTTGTTTTTAAGAAGATTCCTCTCATTATTTAAACTAGAGATTTTAGTACTCTGTGCTGTGTTTTGGCTCTTTAAATCATGTATTTTGTTTTTAAGAAGATTCCTCTCATTATTTAAACTAGAGATTTTAGTACTCTGTGCTGTGTTTTGGCTCTTTAAATCAGATATTTTGTTTTTAAGAAGATTTCTCTCATTATTTAAACTAGATACTTTGGTACTCAGTGATGAGATTTGGTTCTTTAAATCAGATATCTCGTTTGATTTGGAAGATAACTCAGAGTTGGAATTATTTAATAAGGACTTTGTTCTCTCTAAATTGGATTTTAAGGTTTCAACCTCTTTCTTAAGAGCAGTCAATGATTTGGACTTCTCAAGGTATTTTTTTGTTAATTCCTTGTTTTCATTAGTTTGATATTCCAAGGCAAGATGCTCATTATTTTGGACAGTACTCATATTCCTAAGTTGGTGGAGAATAAAGTTGTAATTTTTTCGATAGTAATTGATTAGCTCTGATGTTAGATTAAAGAATGAGAAAAGATTAAGATTCTTTTCAACTGATTTTAGATTATCCTTTTTCTCACTGAAGTTCTCTTTTTTGAAGTTTTTAGAATCAAAGTTATCAATGTAAGATAATAGAGGTTTGAGGGTTTCTTTCCAATAAAAAAGGTGTCTGTTTTTCTTGATGTTGTTCCTCATTTTAGACAGTTTGTCTGAGGTTAATAAATCAATCATCGTTTCTGCTATCCTATCTTCATTATTTTCTATGCTTACAGCCATCCCGAGATTTGATATTTTTTCAGAGAGAGTTTCTCCTCTTGAGACAATCACAGGAACATTTCCCCAGATTAAATCCATAACCCTTGTTCTATATGCGTACTGCGTCTCAATGAATTGACTGTAATAGGTTACAATTGCTAAATCGGATTCAAGATAATAATTTTGCCTATCACTATAACTCGTCCACGGCTGAAAGAAAACACTTTTGTTTGTTAGATTATTTCTATCACTTAACATTTTAATTTGGTTGTATTTATCCTCGCACATCTGTGGAACCTTGGGATTCATTGAACCAAAAAAGACCATTTTTGCATTTGGTACTTTTTTCAATACCTTAATAAAGGCCTTTAATGCTACTTCCGGATTAAACCATGGGAAAAGCGATGAGGGGAATAAGATTACCTTTGAATCCTTTGGGAATAATTTTCCTTTCATTACTTTACGAGTTGCTTTTGGTTCTTCATTTGAAATACCAAAAGGAGCAATATCTAAAAAATGCTGGTTTCTTGTTTCAGGATTTATCTTTCCGATAAGATTTAACATACCCTGATAATAATGATATTGATTTTCATTAGCACATAGGAAGTGATCCCCCTTTATTAATGATGAAATTGTTGGAAACATTGCATCTTCACTGAAGAAGAATCTACTTTTTTTTAAGCCTGATTGATAAAGGGTTTCTACTAAGATAGGAGTTGAAAGATCAATAATAATTGGAACATCTCTTACCGCTGAAAGAAAGTTGTAGGAAAAATGGGTATTGGGAATCAATGCAAAATCATAATTTAGTGATCTTATAGGTTGATCAGTCCATTTTACAAATTCAATGCCATCTCTGATATAGTTTCGGCCCTCGTTCTCAAAGATGGTTACCTTTAAACCGGAATTTCTTAGGACTTTTGAGATTTCCCAGATTCTCTGTCCTGGGCCACTTGTAATGTTGTGTTCATCAAAGACAGGTTCATATGAGAACAATGCTATTCTTTTGTTTTTTAACATTTTCAACCATTTACAAATATTAATATCTCAACCTTTAAGTATTAGTTTTTAGTACCACTTTTCAGTATTTATTTTAGGATTACTTTTTAATATATATCTTTTTAAAGAAACAAACAATCAGGAAGTATCAATCAATCAAAAATAATTATTAAAAACATAATGAGATAAATATCATTGTATAAAACTATTAAAACTATTCAATGTGAGATTATTAAATAAATTTGAGATTATCAAATACGGTTATGTTGGTTCTCTTGAAAAATGAAGAAGAAACATGAAAGGATAAAAACAATATGGGATTTAGTGACAATCGCAGCAACGGTCCCATTTGATATCCACTTTGGGCATGATATGCTTAATAGAATCTCGGAAGATATTGTAATCAAATATGATGTAAATAAAGTGAGAGGTAATGGAGTGTGGCCTCATATTGATTACTCTTTAATTTTATCTGACTTGTTTTCAAACGACCTTATACCTTTTCTAACAAGTATTTCGTTAATACTTACAGTTGGTTTTTTTGGTGAGATAATCTCTGAAAACATTGCAAGAAAAATAAACAATGAAAAGACAGTGTTTGAAGAGAAAAGAGAAGAAAGGAATCTTGAAAAGATGGTGAATAAAAGGTATAACGAAGTAAAAAAGAATATTAATATAAGAAAAAATGAGGAATTTAAATACGAGGAGTTTGAATCTTCTTTCATTGATTATTTAAAGGTTGTAGGATATGTTAAAAAACCAGGATTCAATATTGATAAAGAAGATGATTTTACTGGAATGGCACATGTTAAGTTTTGGTTTTCAAAGATGTTTTCAAGAGATATTAAAGAATCCTTAAATACTCTACTTAAGATGATTCACTATGAATACAGACCTAAACAAATTTTAAGGTACTGGGATGAAATAAATAAGAAATATTTTTCAGATAAGGATACTGGAGTTATAAACACTTTAATTAAAGAATACTGTGGTTTGTCAGTTAAGACAGATCTCTCAGATTTGATAGTTGATATTGAAAGCAAAGGAGTTCATGAGGAAATAAAATCACTCAACAAAAAGAACGAGGTATACAAGATAGCTATATTGAACTCTGATGAGAGTGCTTCAAGAAGTAAAAAATATGTTTATATACTCAAAAAAAGCAAAAATAAGGATGTAATTATTAAAGAAAAAACAATCTCAGATGAATTAGGTAAGCTGAGTCAATCACTAAGTTTGAAGATTAAGATTCCAAGAATTTTGGATTTGGGTATTGATGTCAATGATGATGTTTTCTCAAATTATATGGTTTCAGAGACGGCTCCGGGTATAAGATTTGACAAGCTTCTCTCTAAGATGAAACCAAAAAAGAGGTTGGAAAAGTTCTTTGAATTCCTGGATTGTTATGTTCCCTTTGTTAAGGAGGTTTATTCAGAGATTAAGCCCGAAAAATATGGTCTCAGAAAAAATGATTATAATGATAAGATTAAAAGAGTCATTGTAAACGATGAATATGAGGATAGTTTAAATGTGATTGGAAATTTAAGCATGTTTTTCAGTGAGTTAAATCATCTTGAGCAAAGATTCGTTCATGGAGATCTTCATACTAAAAACATTATAGTACATGAGAATGTATATTCCTTATTTGATTTTGAAGATTCAGGAATCGGAAATTTATTTTATGATCCTAGTTACCTTAGTGAGCAAAGGTGGAACCAGAACAAGATTGATGATTCTCTCAGTATTATTGCAGATATTTACGGTAAACACAACAAAAGCTTTAATAAGATAAGTAACAAAGAATTAAAGAGAGTTATTTTAAAAAATATTATCTTCTCAGATCTCTTAATAAACGGCAGATTTTCATACGGTGGGAGATTGAACTATGAGAATGAAGAGAATGACATTAAGGATAATAGAAGTCGTAAAGAGAATATTGAAGATAAAATTAATGAAATTTATCCTATGAACAGTGAAGATAATGAAG
>CAZZHT010000091.1:0-4777 GCA_964653825.1 uncultured Methanosarcinales archaeon | reverse complement strand
ATAGTATATTGTATTTGGATTTTTGATTGTGAACCAAATACATTGGGATTTGTCCGTTTTATTTATATGGATGTATGTGTTTTTTGATTCAAGCGCAATAATGAGTTTATTTAACTGTTCTGCTGCAGAGCTCTTTAATTCACATTGACCACCGTTATTAGCGTTCTCGGGACAGAACGCAAGAGCTTTAGGAAGAGATGTAGGTGAACCTCCTTGTGTAGAGATGGTAACTATGGGCCCGGTGGGTGATGATGAGGGTTTGGAGAAGATGTTCTCTGAGAATGTTTTTTCTGAGATAAAGTGATAGATGCCTTTTGTATCTTCTTTTAAATGAAATGAAAAGGGAGCTATGTTTAGAGAGGGATAGTTGATTATTAAGAGATTATATCTTGTGTAATTTAAGATGTTATCATTGTATCTTTTTAAAAAGGTGTAATTTAAACCCAAGAATATGTTGAGTTCTTTTGTGAAGTTATTTTCAGGAACGAAACAGTGTTTATTTTCTTTATCCTGAGATGCAAATAGCATCGTAGCATTTCTGTAAACAATACAACTTTTATTATATACTCCTCCAGCAAGGGACATTCTAATGATTGAATCTAAAAGGGCTTGTTTTCCATTGCTGATGAGATAGGCATTTGCTGATTCTGCTTGGAGAATGCCTTCTTGAAGATGAAAGGCCTTGGCTCCAATTTTCACATTATTAGTGTCCCCATGTATTTTGTTTTGACTTGCAATATATATTATGATAATTATAGTTACTGCAACTACAGTCATGATTACTGAAACGAACTGTGATTTTTTGTTTTTTATCATTTTTAGGATGATTGTTTTGTTTTTTATTTTTTATTGTAAAGGAAATATGAAAAATTAATACACTGAAACAGAGTAATTAATGGGGGTGTTATTTATGTATGTAATAGGAATTATAAAAGCAAAAGCAGAAGGTTTGTGATTATTAACTATACTTTCGATAGTTGAAGATATACTCGAAAATGATAAGTGTGATATGTAAAAATTATAATCACCGAAACCAATATGAATAAGGTTAATATTTATGTTACCTTTTTTAATATTCATGCTACTTTCGAACAAAGGATGGCTGTTAGTAAGGTAGAATTTTCCAAATACAGAAGAAATATTAGTGAGCAATAGTACGCAAGAGTTATGATGAGAATCACAGAGAGGTAAATGATATAAGAGATTTTGCTTACATGATGAGTAAATTGGAGATGGATTATTATATGTCTTTATATTGAAACAGGACTTTGCATTGTCATTGCTAATCATTTCATTTTTCAGAATATTACACTGGTCATCCTGTGCATTAGGTTTGTGGAATGATGCGTAACAATTGGTTACAAGGATAGGTATTGCTTCTCTTAGAGATAAATTAATTGTCCCTTTTTCATTGGGATTGAAAACAGATTTTTCTATCGGAATTTGTTGATTTAATAATTGTTGGTTTGTGAATAGATAAAAATTATAAGGGTTTTTAACAGATGATAAAAATAGTTTTTCAGGTTTATTTGATGAACAGGAATGAAGGAATGCGATATTAAATGCTATTATAAAGATTATAAATGCTAATATTGACATAAACTCTACAAAAAAACTACTTAAAGATGCATTCTTATTGTGTTTTTGGATAAATAGGTTTTTTTTCATTTTCAAAGTACGTTCTTGGTTTTATGAGTTTGGATACAACATGTCAAATATTGCAAGGGCATTTATGAGCTTTCCATTATCGTTCAAGATAATCGGGATTGTTCGATTTATTTCCTTTGAACCCCCTGATGATTGAGATGAAGTTAAGTCCCTTAGATAAACATAAAGCGGTTTGTCATAGTAGAGTGTTTTTATTTTTTTACTTTTATTGGCATTGTAAATTGTTAGATTGAGTCCTAAGGGAAAGGAAGCACCAAAGTAAAAACAATGATTAAAATTGGTTTGGTTTATTGAATTCAAATCCCAGGAAATCAGTGAACTGGTTAGGTTGTAATTGTTAGTTTGAAAGCATCTTGTAGCAATATAAATGGGATAAGTGTTTGATTCATAATCTGTAGAGTCGAGGTTCATTGTAAAAGTAATAACTGTTATTGATATTAGGCTAACTATAATAAATACAAGATAGATTAAATCAACAATCATAAGAATAGTGGTCTCGCTAAATGCAGATTTTTTATTCTTGAAATTATTGAGTTTCATTTTATATTTTCACGAGGTTTATCTTGATTGGGCTATTTTTTAATTGGAAGATTGGGTGAATTGAAAGGTGTTTATTTTGCTCTTTACTATATTTTTATCTCTTGTTTGAATTAAGATTGGTGAGTCGTAATCATATACATATCTTGCAAAATAAGAGTTTCCTTCATATCTTTTATTTTTTGTGAGATTTGCTTTCCCAAAGATACACTGATAATGTTTGGAATCGTTAAGGGATACAAATCTAAATTTTTTTCCAGATAAGTGAGTACTATCCATTGTCTCGGTTATTGCATTTGTAATTATTTCTTGATTTGAAAGAATTACCTGGAAGCCATTACCCTTTGATGCTAAGCTCTTCTTTGAATATACATAAGTGATATTATTGGGAAAAGTTGACATTGTTGAGTAAATCAAAGAGCTGTCTATAGAGATATATTTCTCATCAAAGGCAGTGGATTTAATTATTTTAGAGATTGATTGATACAATGTTAACAATACCAAGACAATTATTACAAGTTTAACTATCATAATAGTGAATTCATAGTGTATTTGAGATTTTTTAGTGTGAAATTTCATTTTCCGAGTTTGATGATGGAGAGAGAATACCGGTTTTAACAGCAAATTCTACAAGCGATGACTTTGTTTCATCATGATTGTAAACACAAAATGGATTATTTATCCTTCTATCAATGGTTTTGCAACTGTAAACTTTTTCGACACTATTTGTTACTTTTTTTTTATTATTTTTATTATCTACCTTGAGCTTAAGCAGACATAAACAGGATCTACCTTTTGGACAGGGCAAAGATATCTGTGAAGCAGTATTGCCAGAAGTTAAAGTAATGCTTTTTTTAGGTTTTTGGTTATTACCATTAGTTGGAGGGGCATAACAAGCCATACCTGATATGGAATGAGATGAAGAAGGAACACCAACAATTATTGTATCTTTACTTAAGGTATCAAGAAAATAAAAATTACCCTTATTAATGGTGTTTGAAGATATAATTAATCTATTGAATGCGTGCTGGGATAATTCATCAGGTAAGCCCAATAGGGTTCTAAAAGAAAAACCAAATAACATCATAATGGGTATTAGTGCAATTATTGCTAATGCTAATAGTACAATTTCAAGGATTGTTGAGCCGATTACACCTGCTCTTTTGTTTTTAAAAACCATTTTAAATCATTTTTTATGACAAATCATTTGGGACACAACAGTAAGGAGCATTACTGGGACAACCAAAGCCCTTTACTGGAGTATAATCATATCCCTTTTTCTGATAACAAATGTCTTTAGTTTTGTAGCAAACACCGTTATGATCCTTTTCACAGCTTGTAACAGGAAAAGAGTGAATGTACCTAATAACCAAGACAATTACAACAACAATTACGATTAATACAATTGTAAAGTTAACAATCTTGTCAAATGAGATGTTAGATTTCTTGTTTTTGTTCGTTTTCATGCTCCAAACCTCAGTAAGTTTGATATAAAATTAAGTATTGGCCCTGATTTGTGGGACAAGACCACTATGATTACAATCCCAACTAATAAAAACACAAGGAAGAGTATGAACCATCCTATTTCACTAATTGCCATGGCTTTTTTAGAGTTTAACATTTTTATCGTATGGTATCATAATTTTGAGCGGGATTACAGTTTTTAAAACTATTCTTTGACTTGCTTAAATCAATAAGAGATATGGTTGCATACCATTTTGATTTTGTTGTGTCAATGGAATTATGGCTCATTACAGCAACAACTGTTCCTCCTGAACTTAAAGTTCCAAGGATGAGTATGCTTAGAGGAGTCGCGGTACCACCACTAAAAACTCCTATTAAAACAGCACCTGCTACAACTGCAACACTTGTCGCTGTCCTTGTTATGCTACCATATTTTGTTTCATCAAATTTTGTATAATTAAATAAGGTTCCATAAGTATGATCTGTGTTAAGAAGAGTAGAATATCCCTTAAGCTTACCAAGCTGATCATCTGTAAGACATCCTCCATAAAGGTAATCACAATATTTCTCATTTGAATTTTTCATTTTATGAGTATTGAGATATCTAATTAAATCATAAGTAGTAATCTTTAGTGATTTGCCTTTTCCTGTGAAGTTGATGAGATCATGAAATAAACAAAATTTCTGCTCCGAAGAAGAAAAAAAGAGGTTAAATTTACCTTCACCAAAGACATACCATGTGCTTCTCATTGCTTCTGCAATTTTCCTTAAGGCCTGATCTTGGTTATCAGAGTCAATAACTATCCTCTGTAATGGACAGTTTAATCTGATGTTATTAATTATTGTTTTAGTACTTGATCGTCTTATCATTGATGACATCGTTTCAGCCGAATCCCTACAAACGTTGTCTGTGTTGGGTGTTGATCGAAAGATTTGATATAGTAATACTGTAAAGACCAATAAAGCTATTACTACAAACATGAATATCATTATTTCTTTTGTGCTCATGCTTGATTTTTTATTATGAATTCTCATTTTGATTTTTTTGTTTTATATTTATTTAAAACCTACAAAAGATGCAAGAGTTGCATTAGTTCACAAAGATAAT
>CAZZHT010000090.1:0-5023 GCA_964653825.1 uncultured Methanosarcinales archaeon | reverse complement strand
TTTTAATATATTAAATTAAAGATTGTATTTAGAATTCACTCAATTTTGATTGTTTGTGATTATGAGTTTTCTCATTAAGGTTATTGTTGTTTTTGTTTTCTATTGAATCAGTAACATTGCTTTTATGTTCTATGTTTTTGCTTAATTTAATGGCATCGTTGTAGTAGTTGGTTGTATCAATTCCTAATTGTTCTTTGATGTTCAATGCAAGTTTATTTCCAACTATTTTGGATAGTTCATTAATATCAGCTTTCTTCAGTAATGCTAAGCTCTTAAACCCTCTTGAATATAGAGATCTTGCTCTAATTTTACCAATATTCTTCAATCGAAGTAAAGGTAGCAACTCCTCTTTAGCACCGTATTTAACTCTTTCTCTGAGTTTTTCAATTGATGAAACAGAACTAATTGAAACAATTTTCGCAAGCTCTAACATTGAATATAAAAGCCAATTCAGTAAATTAATCTTTGAGCTTAGAACCCCTGGTTTAATTGAATATTTCTCTAGGATATATTCTTCATTTTTCTCGTTTATCCAATCATTAAACATTCCAGCAGTTTTAATGGCCTTCAAAAAGTCTTCGTACATAGGATCATAGAAATCAACAACTTCTGTTAAGAAGTAATCTTCATGCTTATTAGCAATTTCCTCGATTTCATCATAATCCTTATTTCTAAGATTAAGTAAGGGTCTCATCTCAATGGTTGAACAGGCCAAATGGAGAAGTAAAAAGGGATCAATGTTCCTTTCTTTTCTTTCATTAATTCTTTTTAGTCCCTCAATTAGGGTGTTTGCTGAATCGGGATCAAGGTAAAGTTGGGATACACGGTTACCCAATTTTGTTGCCTTTAACTTATGTTCTTGTGGTTTAGCATTGCTTAAATTGTTAGAATTAAGAGAATTGTTCTCTTTTTTAATACTGTTTTCAGCGATGTCATAGGCACTTTGAAAGAATTCATCAGATTCAGATTTATTTGATATATTTGATTTAGGTGGTCTGGTTGAAGAATTTGATGGATTTTGTGTATTTAATGAAGCAGATTCTAGAGAAGTGGTTGAACCTGTTGTATTGGATTCGATGAAACCCCATGAAATTAACTCTTTAATCATTTTCCTAATTGTTAGTGATAGGCTCTCAATGTCTTGGTACTGATATCCCCAAAAGGTTCTACCGAAAAAGTCAGTAATATCATCAAAAGAATTTGTTATCTCAGTAGAGATTAGTGATAATATGTATGTTTTTAGCACAGGTTCCACAGCTAACTTGGAATAGATATTCTCTGGCAATCCAAAGAGATAGTTGATTAAAATTTCATATTTGTCTTTTTCTGTCTTTGCTAAACAGATTGCTTCACCCTTGGTATCATAGCTAGGTCTCCCTGCTCTGCCTGCTTGTTGGTGGTACTCCAATACAGGAATATAAGAAAAACCATGGTTAGTGTGCCTCTTTAAATCCCTGATTATCACTCTGTATGCTGGTAAATCTACTCCTGCTGCTAATGTAGGAGTTGCAACAATTATCTTTATGAAACCATCCCTAAAACCATCTTCAACAATCTGCTTCTGTTTGGAAACTAAACCAGCATGATGAAAAGCAGTGCCACCTCTTATGCATTTTGCCAATCTTTCACATTGGTTTGTTGGTGTTGATAGAACACTGAGAATCTCCTCAGAACACTTGTTCAATTTCTCAAGAGTTTTTTTATCCTTGATTAATTTAACTAACTCCTTTGAAGCATCTTCTGCAACCTTCTCTGCACTTCTCTTTGAGTTGACAAAGACAATTGCCTGCTTCCCTTTATTGAATGTATCAATTATTAAGTTAAGAACTGGACCATTTTTTATGTGATTAACCCTTTGAGTGCTATTTACAAATTCAGAATCATCGTACTTGCTTTCAGAAACTCTCATCCTGATAACTAAAGGAAAAATAGAATCTTTTTATATTTATTGATATTTGGATAATATAAAGAAGTGTTTGAAAGGCACTAAAAAATAAAGATACTTATGCCTTTTGCTCTCTTCTCTTCCTCTTAAGCTCATTCATTCTTTTTCTCTGCCACTTCCAGCGCATTTGACCTTTCTTTTTCCATCTTCTTGAACTGCGTTTCATTTTGAACCTCAAAACAATAAATAATTCTATTAAAACATACTAATTTAGATAAAAATCACTTACAATGAAAAGTAAATAAAGTTGCCCTGTTCGGGATTTGAACCCGAGTCTCAGCCTCGAAAGGGCTGAATGATTAACCGGACTACACTAACAGGGCATGTTTGAAATGGAGATACCCCCCACTTTTAAATGTTTTGTTTTATCTACTTAACTAAATTAACCTTCTCAAAGAGGGCTTTTAAATCATCATCGCTTATTAAATCTGATACCCTCTTAGCTTCATCATACTTGGCTCTGGTTTTCGGATGCTTTGGTAACAAATAACTACAACAATCGTTGTAGGGTTTTATAGAATCTTCATAAGTCCCGTATTTTTTAGATAGATTTATGGTTTCCTGCTTATCAAAAGAGACCAAAGGTCTTAAAATCAACCTATGCGAGAACTTCGAGATAACATAGAGATTATCCAAGGTCTGTGAGGCCACTTGAGCTAAATTGTCTCCTGTGACTACAGCTTTTATGTTTTTATCATTAAAATACAAGTCAATAAATCTTAGAAACATTATTCTCAAAACTATAATTCTGTACGGTTCTGGAGAAAGCTTAACAATTTTTTCTTCGATTGCATGAAAGGGAACTACATCCATTTTTAGATTGGGTTGATATGTCTTTAAGATACTGTAGAGTTTATACATCTTATCAGGGAGTTTATTCTGGTTACCTTTTTCATTGAAAAAATGAATCAACTCAACAGAACATCCCCTTTTCATCGCACTTAGAGCTGCAACAGGGCTGTCTATTCCACCAGAAAAGAGGCATAGAGTTCTTCCACTAACACCAATAGGTAAACCTCCTAATCCCTTTATCTTATTAAAAGACAGATACGCATTGTACCTTCCAATTTCTATAAAGAGCTCCCTGTTGTACTGATTATAGTCAAAACCAATATCCTTAAAGTGATCTGCTAAGAAGAGAGAGACCTCCCGATTCACCTCAGGAGAAGTCATATTAAAGTTTTTATCACTCCTCTGTGTAATAATTCTGAAAACTATCTTTTCAGAGCTTTTATTATTTTTAATTTCATCAGAGATGAGTTTGAGGGCATTTTCTTTTATATCTTCAATACTCAATTTAATTTCAACAGCAGGACTAAAAGAAACAATACCAAAAATCTTAGTAAGTGCCTCAAGGGATTTTGTATCGTCTGTTTTTATGATGATTCTTCCTGAAATTTTATAAATTTTAGAGTAGTTTATATTATTTGTATCAAAGTGTTTTTTAATGTTATTAATTAACTTATTCTCAAATACAGGTCTATTCTTGCCCTTTAATGCAATCTCACCATACCTTACGACAACACAATTGATCTCCATAATATAAAGGGATTTTAGCGATGCTTTTAAATCTTATTGATGTTTGAAAATAGTATCTATGATGTCAGAAATAAGAAACATGATAATAAAGAGAATAATAATTAAAAATAGATTTTTAGTTAATTGAACAATAAACTCTTTATAAATATCCCATATCTTCAGTTAATTCCCCAAACTCACCTTCATGACTATGATTATCTTTTAATTTGGCATAGGTGTTCCACAATGGAACAAATTGATTCATCATTTCTGATTTAAAAATACCTCTGTAACTCTTTCTTATTTCTTTATAAGTTGATATTACTTCATTTCTTGGAAATTTTTTAAGGTCTCTTCCGATTTGTCTAAGTATATCTTTATCATCCAGGTAAAATTTTTTGATGAGTGTCTCAAGGTTTTTCTCAAAATTCAATTCAAAATTAAGAGTAAAGAATTTAATGCTCTCATTTTTATGATTTCTCTGGTTATAATTTGTTTTTCTTCGATAAAATACAACACTACTCACATATTCGGAAGGGGTGAATTTAAGTTTTAGTTCATATGCTTTTGCTATATACTTTATTTTATTTAGTATCGAATCCATATCATGAGGGCAAGGGAACTCTTTTATAAATCTTTTGATAAAGTATCACTTAATAGTGCGTAAACGTAAAGGTGTGAGCGAGAATATCTTTTGAAATATTAATGGGCTTTGTGTCAGTAAATATATAAAAAAATAATCACAAATTCAATAAAAAAAGAAATATTTAAATATAAGAGTTTTGTGCTAAACATAGAAATCCAAGAAAGCTGTCTAGGATTCTAATAAATCAATCCTGGACCCTTAGCTCAGGCTGGTAGAGCATCCGGCTCTTAACCGGAAGGTCAGGGGTTCGAATCCCCTAGGGTTCATTTTTTGATTCTTTCCACTTAACAAAGAGGTAATGTTTCTGTGGCTCTTTTAATTCCTCAATAATTCTCTTAGCAAATATCTCTTCGGGATCAGGCAACTGTTTGATTCTACTTTTGAAACCCTCTAAACTCTCAAATGGCTTTTTATCTCTTTCCTCAAGAATCTCCTCAATCCTTCTCTTTCCTAATCCAGGTAGCAATTCGAGTGAATGCATTCTTGTAGTTATTGGTCGAGCATTATTAATGAAATCAACGAACTTCTTTTCATTTTTCTTTATAATGTCCATTAAAACATAGAGTAATTCTGTTTTAGCAGTTTCTGTTAATCTGTTGTAACTTATTTTTCCAAGGATGTGGTGAACCTTATCTCTCTTACCTTCACCTATGTAAACCCTTTCATTTGGCTTTAAGAACACATCTTTCCTTGGTGTAATCTCAAGAAGAGAAAATTCTTCTTCACCAACAACCTGAGCGATAGGCCCTCTATGCCTAAGATAATTATTTAGTGTTGAATATCCGTTCATCAAGAAGTCTAACACTATAACATAATCTTCCCTAAACTCATTAGTTCTCCTTTTCTTATTTGCTCTTGTTCTTCTTGGATTCATTTTAATCACATCCAACACCATAGGAATAAGTAACATAAAT
>CAZZHT010000089.1:0-5051 GCA_964653825.1 uncultured Methanosarcinales archaeon | reverse complement strand
TACACTATTATGGCTCGTGTTAAACATATCAATAAAAAATCATTATTACTATTGATTTATTACTATTAACTTATTACTATTAACTTATTACTATTGAATTATTGGTATTTTCACTATTATTTTTTATTATTAAACTAAAAATGGAACCGAAACATAACAAAAAAAAAGAGAGTAATCACTATAATCAAGATAACAATTTGATTCAGATTCAGAGTAATCAGGAATCTCATGACCAAGGGACTCTTCCAAACAACTCAAAATCAAATACAAAATCAGCATTAAAATCAGAATCAAAATCAAACATGAAATCAAACATCAATAATAAAAAAATCAAGGTGATACTTCAGTCATATGATTTCATAGGTGAAAATAGTGATAGATCCCGGTTATTGCTAAGAAAAAACTATGGTACGCAAAATGAATTAGGAAATATTATTTTATCCCCTTATGAAGCTCTCTTTCTATTAGAGCAAGGTAAAATAGAAATATATACTCCAAGCAATAAAATACTGACCTTTTCACAAATCATAAAAAAATTCAACAGAAAAATAAAAGATTTTATGATACAATACATTGTTTTTAAAGACCTGAGAAAGAAAGGTTATACTCTAAAAACAGCCCTTAAGTTTGGAGCTAACTTCCGTGTGTATGAAAAATCAAAATCTCCGGATGAGGTTCACGCCAAATGGATTCTCTATGTCACCAAAGAAACCGAAAGCATAAAATGGCATGAGTTTGTAGCAAAGAACAGGGTTGCTCACTCAACAAGAAAGAGGGTCTTGATTGCCATTGTTGATGAGGAACTCAATGTCATTTATTATGAAATTAAATGGGTCAAGGTATAACTCACTAATAGTATATAACTAATGGTCTATCAGTGGTATGATGAGATTGACTATGTTCTTAAGAACCATAATCAGAAAAAATGAACCAGAAGAAACCACAATAAAACTAACAAAAATAAAGCCATAACCCTACCAGAAACTAACTTCATTAAATCATAGTAAACTTTAATAAGCCACAATAAACCATCGTAACTATAATAAACCATCATGAAATTATGATAAAACCATATATCTTATTTCACAATGTACTTAATAAAGCAAAAATATAAAACCTTACAATTACTTCATAATCTATAAAACATGGTTTCGAAAAAGAAATTGAATATAATTAAAAAGAAAAGGGCTATTGAGAGAAAGAAGGCCTATAAAAAGATAGATGAGTTGTTTTCCAAGGCATTAAAAACCTACAAAAATGACTATGAGAAAGCAAATGATTACATTAAAAAAGCCAGAAAACTGAGTTTAAAAACAAAGACCAAACTCGATACAGAAAAGAAGAGATTGATTTGTAAGAATTGCAAACAATTGCTAATTCCAGGATACAACTGTAGAGTAAGATTAACAAATCATCACATTGTTTACTATTGCTTCAACTGTAAGCACATAACCCGAATACCTTACAAGCCAAAAAAAAGATAAAACAAAGAGATTAAATAAAAGTAGGAAATTTGTTCCCAATTGTGAACATTCCCTTACATTTAAATAGAATAAAATTAATGAGATACTAAAACTAATAAAACTAATGTTATCAATAATCAAATTTCTTAGAATTAAAAAAGAGGAATTGAGATGGAAGCTCTATTAAAGAACGCAATTGAAAAGGCAAAAAGCAATCCGAAGAGAATTGTTTATCCAGAATCAAAAGAAAGAAGGACCTTAATAGCCATAGAGCGCTTAACAAAGGAAAAATTAGTTTATCCAATACTCATTGGCAACGAGGAGGATATAAAAAATGAATTCAGAAATTTAGGACTCAACCCTGATTATAACTTGATTACGATTATTGATACAGATAATCCAAAGAGCACAGATTTGAATCAACTCTTAGAGCACCTATATCAGCTTAGGAAAGAAAAAGGTCTGACACGAGACCAAGCAAAAGATTTAATTTACAACGAGCCCATCTATCTAGGAACAATGTTAGTAAAAGATAATCTTGCTGATGGTTTGATTTCAGGTGCTATTCATTCCACAGCTCACACAATAAGACCTGCCCTCCAGATAATCAAACCAAAACCTGGTATCAAAAGGGTCTCAAGTTACTTTATCATCTCTGAGGATAAACGCCTATTTCTATTTGCTGACTGTGCAATAAACATAAATCCCACAGCAGAGGAATTAGCAGAGATAGCAGAACTCACAGCAGAAAGCATGAAATCATATGGTTACAAACCTAAAGTTGCAATGCTATCATTTTCAACAAAGGGCTCAGCTCATCACCCCTTAATTGACAAAGTCAAACAGGCAACAGAAATAGTTAAAAGCCACAACCCTGACTTCATAATTGATGGAGAATTACAGCTTGATGCAGCAGTAGTACCCGAAGTTGCAAAGATAAAATGTTCCAACTCTGCAATACAAGGGGATGCAAACGTGCTCATATTTCCTGACTTGCAATCCGGAAACATAGGTTACAAAATAGCACAGAGATTTGGCAAAGCCAGAGCCATAGGACCCATTTTACAGGGATTAGCAAAACCCGTCAATGACCTCTCAAGAGGTTGTAGTTCAGATGACATATATTTTTTAACAGTTATCACAGAAAATCAAATATAATCAAAAATCAAAAACCAAGAAGAGATTTAACATAAGGTATGAACTGATCCTTAACCCAAATGCCTGTAGGCATTTCCTCCTCATACATAACGTACTCTTTATTTATCACTATCTTTCTTAAATCATTCATAAAAATATCATAAGTTTTTGTAGCATCTACTTCAATTTCCTTGCTTGGGTCAATCAAACTCGTGCCTAATTGAGATACCTTAAATGCGATACCAGCATAAAAACATGAATATGGCTCATGGCCACTAGAACCAGCAAATCCAATCACTACCTTGTGCTTTTTAGCATAATCGGTAGCAATCCTGTTTGCCTCAGTAATCCATAGTTTCATCCCAGCATCAAAACTCTCTATCATTGGAGGTTGTTTCAATTTATTGCTCTCATATAATCTGCTCATTGTCACTAAAAGTTTATCTAAATCCTTCCTTTTCTTTTCTGAGATTAATCTATAGGAATAAGTAGGATCCAACCCTGGATAATTAACAATAACAAATCCCCCAATCTCATTTACTTCCTCAATCTCGTGAATAAGTTCACCCAAACTATGATACTTATTCTTACTCATATAATCAATTATATTTCTATCTTTACTGCTATTTTCGCTATTTTTAGAATCATTAAGCTCACTTAACTTTCTTAAATGTTCACTCAAAGAAAAACCAATAACCTCCAAATCAAAATATGAAAAAGAATTATCTGAGAAATAACTTCCAAACTCACCTTTGTTTTTAGTATTTTTCTCTTTACTATCTTTCATTTCCTTTCCATTTTTCTCTTTACTCCTTGGATCCGGTGGAGTTATAATCATTGAATTAGTCATATAGACAATTTCTTCAGAAAGATTTACATCCTTAACAAAGATAAGACCCTTTACATATTTCACAGCAAACTTCTCTTTAAGATAAGCCACAGAATCCTTAATATCATCATAATTAAAATACCTATCGTGTAAATTAATTGGAACAATTGCATAACTCATATTTCTATTTTTCATTCGATTAAAAAGAATTTGAGTAACCTTAAACAGGGAGTTATCCTTCAAAATAGCTTTCTTAATCCGACTTTCATAACCATCAGTGTTTTTACTCCTTGAATTTTCAGCATAATCATTTGTTGACTCTTTATTGTTTTCCAAATATAACTTAACTAAATTACTTTCCACTAATGCAAAAGGTTCTGATTTAAAATCCATGTAAACAATATTGCTACTTTTACTTCTTTCGCTGTTTTTAACTGGGTCTGCCATGCTTCTAATTGAATTATCGCTTTGGTGACTATTGCCACTGCTATTATAATTGTCAAGATTATTGTTTAAGTTGTTACCTTTATTATTTTGTATATTATTATTTCTATCGATACCATCTTTGTCATTTACTATGTTGGTCAGCTTGCTTCCAGAAACAAAAAACTCATCAATGGTTTTCTCAAGGTTACTCTTATTCCCAATACTCTTAACTACTTCCATATTTTTTGGAGATACGAGATTTATCTTTGGCTCATAATTCCAAAAATAAACACCCAAAATACCCAATGAAGCAAGAACTCCAAGTCCGATTTTTTTAATTCTATTAAAATTCATGAGCTCACTTTCCTATTAAAATTACAAAAATTACAAGAGCTACAAAAGCTACAACCCCTAAGATTATTAAGATCACTCTTATGAGATAGTAAAATGAGTTCGCGAAATAATATTTAAATTTTTTCTTGATGGTTGATGGACACCTTAATGATTAACACCAATCTCAGAAATAGCACACAGCATACTCAATATGACTCAATAGAATTGTGAAAAAAACCTTCATCCCTCATGTATCAAAAATCAAAAACGATTGCAGAGAATTTCGAATAAAATCCAAATAATTCTTTCATCATTTTCAACAATATATTCGCCAATTTATTCAATAATAAATTCAATAATAGATTCACTAATAATTCTGTGGTGTGTATTATTTTCTTTTGTATTATTTTTGCTTTTCAATTACTTAATCCATTTGCTTAAATCACCACTATTGCTTTTGCTGACTTTATAACTTTTAAAAAATAATAAACTTTATTACTTTTGATAAGGTTGAAATTTTGCTGAACCTCGAAATAAAGTAGTTGTTTGAGAACCAAAATATTTCATATTCCCACTTATGATATAATCTAACTTCATTTCATATGGTCTTATTGCATGAGATCCCATACTACAGTAAATTTTTCCACTTTTATTGTATGGGAAAGTCAAAATTAATGTTGAATTACTTCCAACACTAACCCCATTTTTGCTTCCATTACACTTTCTGATTCCGTTTGGGTAAGAATCGGAGATTTTACAATTTGTATTGTTTGTTACATTAACCAAATCCGCATAGCAGTATCCCTTAAAGTACGTATTTTCTTTTCCAGGGCTGATATTAACACTCTTTATATAAATAGGTG
>CAZZHT010000088.1:0-5082 GCA_964653825.1 uncultured Methanosarcinales archaeon | reverse complement strand
AATAGGGAAATAGATATAAGAAGTAATAATAATTTATTTAAGAAAAGTAATAATTTATTTGAAAAATAAAGGGTTTAAGAAATGAAGGTAAATATATCAGTAAGACAAACAAAGGAATAAAAAATAATAGGGAATGATAGAAATAATAAAATCAAAGAAATAAGTACAGAAGAAATCTGATAATTAGAGAATTAAAAAATTAGAAAAAACTAAAAAGCTTATTCCTCTGTGAAATCCTCAATAGAATACTGGAATTCCTCGGGTGACTTAATCAATCCTTTGTTGATTAGGAATTCTCTTGCGAGTAGATAAAAAATCAACCCTAAACTCTTTTTACCTTTGTTATTACAAGGAATCACCAAATCAGTATAATTCGTTTGATTATTAGTGTCTGCCAATGCTACAATTGGAATTCCTATCTTAAAGGCATCATTCATTGCATTCTTATCTGTCCAGGGATCACTCACAAGGAGAACCTTTGCTTCTACGAACTGCTTTAAATTTGGATTTGTTAAGATACCTGGTGGATAACGACCTGTTACAGCCCTTGCTCCTGTAACCTTTGCAAACATTTTAATTGGTTTAAATGATGTTTCCCTTCTACCACAAATAACAATCTCAGATGGTTCATAGTATGATAAGAATTTAGCCGTAAGCCTTATTCTTTCATCAATTTTTTGTACATTCAAAACAGATAAACCATCAGGTCTTGTTTTGTATATGAAGTTATCCATATATTTTGTTTTGAATTTTGCCCCAATATGAACACCTGTCTTAAGATAGACATCTGGTGAAACTAATAACGTTTGGTTTGCCATTTTTGATGTAACCTCTTTTTTTTGGTTTATTTTTGATTCTTATTTTTTGAACTATTTGATCATCTTACTTTTTTTTGCCTGCGCCGAGATTTCGAATAATAAGCATAAAGAGAGAAATGCAGATTCTTTTTAAAGCTTTTGGTTCGTTTAAAGATGATTCAACAGATTTTATAGATTTATTATGGATAAAGAATAATAACATTAATAAAATAATTGTTCGAGTACCGAAAAAGATTAAAAGATAATAACTCAATGTGGTTTTTAATCTGTTAAAATGATTTTATATCTATTAAAATACATCTATTAAAATAATTAAAAGTATGCAGTTTCTAACATATTAGAATGATAAAAATGGAATCAAAAAACTATGAAAAGGAAAGTTATAACCAAAAAACACTCAAGGAGTATTTTCTAAAAGCAAGAGATATCTTCGATGGCGGGTTGTATGTTGTTTTTGAAGGAGCAGATAACTCAGGCAAGGATACACAAATTAATTTATTTGTCAAAGAACTTGAGAGGTATTTTAACTTTAGTTCTGATTCTGAAAGAACTGAGGGTTTTTCAAGTCAATTTTTAAGTCAATTAAAGAGTTACTTAGGGAAGGATAATGATTTGAAGATAATAAAGACAATGGAACCTGGTTCCACTGAAAGAGGAAAGGTAATTCGTGAGCTTTTGTTATCTAAAGATTATGGACCATTAAATCCGTTGGCTGAATTAGATTTATTTATGGCTGATAGAAGAATCCATTTTGATGAGGTTGTTCTTCCTAACCTCCAGAAAGGTAATGTCATTGTCTCTTCAAGGAGCGAATTTTCTTCATGGGTTTATCAGGGATATGTGAGAGGGCTTAATGATGTATTTGAATTTCTGACACCAGATAATTTCGAGGATTATGTGAGTTATAGGAATTATATTGCAACTTTTGTGGATAATGAGACATACGGAAAGATTGGAGTGCTCCCAGATATTTGCTTTTATCTTGATATAAATGCATCTAAGGCAATGAAAAGGGCTAAGAGTTTAGATAGGATTGAAAATGAAGGTCTTGAGTTTGAAGATAAGGTAAGAGAAGGATACCATAAGTTAGCAGAGAGGTACAGCGGTATCTTTGAGTTTATTGATGCAGGTAAGAGTGTAAATGAGGTTCATGAGAATATTATGAATCATTTTAGGAGTCACATTAAGACATTTAGTAAAAATAAATTATAATAAATGATAATATGAGAAAGGATGAATAACAAATTATAAGAAGACAACAAATAATAAATAATCATAAGCAAAAGGAAAAACATATAAATAATAAACAAAAAAAGGAACATTATGGTAGCTAAACAAATAAAGTTTATGGCCATCTTCTTAATAATAAGTGTAATGTTATTAACTGTTTTTGTTCATGTTTCTTTTGGTGATGGAGGAATTGTTGTACCCTATATTTATCAGAATATGAAGGAACCCACACAGACAGCGGTTATTGTCTTTAATGGCAGTTACGAGCAGATTGTTCTTCAGCCTACAGTAAGTAGATTATTTCCCTCTTTTGGGTGGGTGATTCCTGTTCCTGCTTATCCAATTATTAAGAAAGTTAATGATAGATATTATGGATATTATGATGTTTTTGTGCAACTTAGTGATTCAACTCTTCCTATAATAATTTCAGCTCCACCATCAGTCCCACAAATGCTTTTTCATTTTAATCTTAATAGCAACTATTATTCTTCTAAAGTTATGAATAGTGCAACAAGGGTTTTAGAACAAAAAGCTGTTGGGATATATAATGTAACTCTACTCTCTTCTAATAATTCTTCATCGTTATATGATTGGCTCAATAAAAATAATTTTTCTTTTATAGATAAAGAGCAAACTAAAAGTGTACTTAGTGATTATATAAATAAGAAATGGTACTTTATAGCTATAAAGATTTCAAACACAAGTAGTGCAGAAAATTATGAGAATAGATATTATCCAGCGGGACATTCTCACAAGGATAATTTTTATTATCCACTGCAACCAATCTATATTGGTTTTAATAGTTCATCAATAACATATCCTCTAAAGATTTCCTCATTAAATGGTGATAAGAGCCTTGTTTTACTCTATGTCTTAGCAAAATATAAGACAATGGTTAAAAACTATAAAGATTTTGTGCTTAAATATGCAGGATGGTCAAATGTAATTGAGTATATTTGTAGTGAATTCCACCAGAAAATTTTTTCTTTACCTAACGGAAAAAACTGCTCATATTACAAACATTATTTTCTTACAAAACTTGAAGCAAATATACCTGCATCAAATATGACTTCTGATGTAATGATTGTTCCTGCTCCAAATAACAACAGTTATCATCGAACAATAGTTGAAAGTGATTATTACCAACAGTTCTTTTTATCAATTATCTATACCTTTCTCTTTGTTATGATTTGCTGGGGTGCGCTTATAGGATATTACTTTTTAAACAATAGGTATTTTAAGGCGAAATCAAAGTATCACATATCCCATAGAAGACTTCTAATCTATGCAATAATTATTGGAATTGCAGTATACCTTCCCTATTTTTCACATTATTTTATACTGTTAGCAATTCCAGGTCAAATTATTTTTTATTTGCTAGCGTTACTTACTAGTGAGATTATGATGAATTTTTTTGACAGTGGTATAAACAGTGGTATAGGTAATCTTATCTTTGATATAATAATAGGTCTAGTTTTTATTTTGTTTTCTCTTGTAGTTTCATTTTTATTTGAGATATTTATACTACATCTCTTTTCAGTACTTGTTGTTGCCATTTATAATAAGATATCTAGAAAAAAAGCAAAAAAGATACATAAAAAAGAAATAGCAAAGCAAAAAAAACATTTAAGAGAAAAAGCAAATAAGGGTTAAATCAGTATCCCCATTTGTCAAGGGCTTTCTTTAGTTCTCTATGGGTTTTTGAGTAATCTTTTAAACTAATACCGTCCATTGTTGCTTCTAATGCCTGCTTTATTGCAGATGCTCCTGCTCTGGTTCCATCTGGATGGCCATGACAACCACCACCAAATTGCATGATTATGTTATTACCTAATATCTTAACAACCTTAGGTAGTAGTGCTGGGTGAAGTCCTCCTGATGCAACTGCAAATACTGGTTTTATGGAACTCCATTCTTCTTCGAGAACGTGTCCATGCTTTTTAATTAATGGGTTTTCAATTTCGTCATGTATTCCCAAGACCTCTCTCTTATTGCCATGCATTTTTCCTACAACGGTTCCAATGTGCAATTGGTCAACACCTGCAAGTCTTGCGAATTTAGCAAGAGTTAGCATTGATATACCATGTTTCGGGTTTCTTGTTATAGCTGCGTGCATTGCTCTATGAGCATGAATGATTTTAGGAACATTGTTTCTTACTGTTTGTAAACCAGACCATCCCGCTGTTAGTATATCTACCATTACATATTCTCCACCAAATTGGTCTACAATCTTTGCTCTCTTTAACATTTCTAGGGTTTCAGAGGTGATGTTCGGCATATACATCTTTCTTTCTCCTGTTTCATCTTCGGCCTTATCCCTGTATTTCAAAACTAATTGCATTCTCTTCTTAAATTGGTTGAAGCTTAAACTCGTGAGATTTTCATCATCTTTAACAAGGTCCAAACCACCTCTCCATGATTCGTATGCGACTTTTGCATGCTGTTGAGAGGTAAGACCTACTTTTGGTTTTACAATTGTACCAATCAATGGTCTCTTTTTTATTTTTGTTATCCTTCTAACGCCTTTTATACCATAACGTGGTCCCTTAAAGCTCTTTAGTGAATTCTTTGGTATTTTAACATCAAGTAATCTTAAATTGTCTAAGAGCTTCATGCCAAAAACATTACCAGCAATACTTGAAAATATCTGAGGAATGTTTCCCATTTCGAAGAGTTCTGAGGAATATGCTATTTTAATTATGTTAGTTTTCCTACTTACTGAGAATACCTTTGGTTTTAATCTTCGAGCAATGGTTTTGTTCATTGTGCTTATTGTTGTCCATGTCCCAATTGAACTCTCTGAAGCAATATTCTCGGCGGCTTGATTCAATGAGTATCCTTTTGCAGGTTCTACATAATATTCGGCAACAAGATCGTTGTCAGTTGGTCTGTATTTTAAATCAATATAGTTTAGTTTTAACATTTTGTATTCACCATTTTTTTGTTTTATATTTTATTTTGTATTTTATATTTTTTTATATTTTGCTTGCTATTCCTTTAAATAAGTAAAGTAAGTACAAGCAAGTAAATATCA
>CAZZHT010000087.1:0-5096 GCA_964653825.1 uncultured Methanosarcinales archaeon | reverse complement strand
ACCTTATGGTAACTAAAATGATTCTAGAATCTATAAAAAATGTAATCTATAAAAAATTAAAAAATGTGGTTTATAAAAGAACAACCCACAAAAATAGGGTTCATTATTTATAAATAATTTTAAAGTTACCACCCAAAAATAGCACAGTGCTAAAAATACAAAATTTTAAAGAATTAAAAGGTAATGGCAAAAATAAAGACAAAAAACCCCTTTATTTTCCAAAACATTTATAAAGAAGTTCTGTCATTTAGATAAAACGTGGTCCTGGTAACAGGGCACAGTGATAATTTACTAACCAAACACACAGAGAATTATAAATATGAGGTGAAAATAAATATGAAAGCGTTAAATGCAATTAAAAAAATAACCGCAATTGGTTTTGGAGTAGCAATGATTGGAGCTACTGCTATGACCGGATTTGCAGCTGGAACCACGACAACTGGATCCACAACAGCAGATTTAAGTCAGTTCCCAGCACCATTTGCAGGACCAACTGGAATAAGCAGTACAATAGTTATTGGTGGAGACCATGCTAAAACATCTGATGTAATAGGAGCAATAAACATTGTTGCAGGACTATCCCAAGCTGGATCAGTAGGAACAAATGGAGAGGTTACATTTGAAACATCTAAAACAGTCGTTCCAAATGCACAACCAATCTATGTGGATATTAATGACAACAACCCTGAGTTTCCAATGAAGGGACAGACAGTTGCCTATAACCCATTAACAAAGGATAACATGAGTAGTAGTGCAATATCTTTCTTGGATAGCAACTCAAATAGTGACTTGGCTGAGCAGTTTTACATAAATTACACACCAGGAGAGGATACCAATGATGAATCCTGCCCTACAGATAAGGTCGTAACTGTAAATCAATTTGATTACACCTACAACCTAAGTAACTCAAAGATTCAAGACAAGTTAAGCCGTGCAAATAAAAACGATTTTAGGTATACCATAAACTTATTAGGTGAGAATTACAATGTCTACTTCCCAGCGAATCAAAGCTCATACACGAATCTTAAGGATTATAATACAACAGGATCTGCAACAGATATTGAATTAATGAGGAATGCAGGAGATATCATTGCTTACAGTGGTAACAATATTGATCTAAAAGATCAGGGTTATCCTGGCTACTACCTACACATAGACCCAATCATAGGAACTGACAAGGTAACAGTGAGGTTAATGAAAGGAACAAATGAGAGTAATTTATCCCCAGCAAGCGGTGCTACAGACATTAGCTCAGGAAGTTCTGGCATAGTCAGCGATGATAACAACAGTAGTGTCAGCATAAATATTAATGTTGGAACAATAGGACCTGTTGGATCATCCCAAGGTACCTACGGTGCACGTATTAGCTTTAAGTCAGGAGAAATAAAGATAGGAGAATACTTAAACAGCGATCTTAAACTATGGAAGCTAGATCAACTCTATATAGACAACTCATCTACACCATATATCTTTGTGAGAGTTTCCTTCCAAGGTGCAAATACTCAGAAAGCAAAAGACATGTACAAATGCAAAGTTGATGACCAGAACTTATATCTCGGAAACGACCTAAGTATGAATGGATACTATAGCTTACAGTTCCCAAGTATGACAACACCTGCAAAATCTCCATTAACTCTGAGTTACAACACAAACAAGGACCAATTAACATTTGAGACAAGTGGAGATGGATACTTTAAGATTAGTGGGCAGAAATACAAATCAGTTACACTTCAGATGAGTGCAGATAGCAGTAACACACTTAACCTGAGCAATACAACCTACTATTCAGTAAGAGATACACAAAATCTCTACAAGAAGGATACAGAGGGTGCACCAGGTATAGTAAAGAACTCTCAGAAAGTCACAAATGGAGCAATTGTCTATTATGTAGATAGCAATAGTAACAACGACAATAACCAGTTTGATATAAACTTCAGAGACAGTGGTGACGATGCAAAAGGTGACTATATTGACTTAGTGAACGTTGGTAATATGGAGAATGATTCAATCACTTTGGATAGAGATTGGGGAAGCTATGGAGATGAAGGATTCCTATTTGGAAGCGTAAGAGCAAAGATACTTGAAAACAACGCAAACAAGTACTTTGGTGTTGGTGAATCAACTGACTTTGGAATAACAGTTAACAAATTCGATGAAAGCACGGTTGAGTTATCAGTACCAGACGATGCAGTGAGATATGAGGTCTATTTAGGCAAAGGTAGTGCAAGCGTCCAGAAAGGAACACTCGTTTACAAGGAAGGAGATACAACAGCAGACATCCCTGCGGGTTCAAAGGTTCTAAGTGTTGGTGGCGGATCAGGCAGTATCCTTAAAGTAGGAATTGCTCAACTTGCATCTGATGTGCTAAGTTCAGACGCTAACCTTGACCAAGCTAACTACATTGTAGTTGGTGGACCTTGTGTAAACAATGCAGCATCTGTATTAATGAAAGGACAAAAAGGACAGTTCTGTGAAAACCAATCAGGAATCCCAGAGAATTCTGCACTAATTGAGTTGTTCAATAAAGGTGACCACGTATCATTAGTTGTCGCAGGATGGACAGCACAGGATACCCTTGCAGCATCAAGGCTACTTGGTAACTACAAGAGTGCAGAAAGCCAGAGTTACTTAAAAGGAACAAAAGTTGTTTTAGGACCAACAGATGTTACAAAACTTTTGCCCCAACAATAAAACGACTAAATAAACATAAGTGAATTTTTTATTTTTTCTTTTTTTTTTGATTTTATTTTAATAATTCTCGCTAAAACAAAAAGAATTAAATTAATAAAATGATTCAAATTCTCTATTATTGCATATAGTAAGAGGGTTGCTCATAATATTTCAAATATTAAAAGATTCCTTCATCTTAACATAATTATTATAATCATTAACAATGGATAAAACATAATATCATAACAAAGAGGTAATAAAATATGCTTATAGATGTACATGCCCACCTATTTTACGAAAATACTTATTCTGATAAAGATATCAGAAATATGAAGCTATTTGCAATATTGAATGCAGGTCTTGACCCCAGTACTAATCGAATTGTAAGACACATGTCAGAACTGTATCCATTTGTAAAATCCTGTTATGGTTACTATCCTGAAAACATTGTAAGAGATGATTCTAAAGAAATAGAAAACGAGATTAAATGGATAAAAGAGAACAATCCATTTGCGATAAGTGAAATAGGCCTTGATGGCACCTATGACAACTTAGAGAAACAGAAAAAATACTTCAAATTAATGCTTAATTTAGCAAAGGAGCTTGACAAAGTAGCAATAATACACACCAGAAAAGCAGAAAAGGAGGTTATAGAGATACTTGACAGCTTTAATTACAATAAGATAATACTACACTGCTTTTCTGGATCAAAGAAGTTAATAGAAAAAGCAAAAGACAAGTATTACTTTTCAATACCGGCAAACATCAATCGAAGCCAACACTTTCAGATGCTTGCCTCAATTGTACCTTTATCTCACATATTTACAGAAACCGACTCCCCATTTTTATCACCTATCCCAAACACAGTTAATAATCCAAGCAATGTCAAGCAAACCCTAACAAAAATCGCAGAGATAAAAGGAATATCAACAAAAGAAGCAGAAGATGCAGTATTCCACAACTTCTTAAAACTATTCAAAAATGAAGTTAGAGACACCATAATAGAACAAAAAGAGTATAAAAATAATAAACATGATACCCAATAAAGTAAGAGATAGTAGAAGAATCTGTAGTAGAATAACATATAATAGGAATCATATAATACAAGAAAATAACAAATAGCAATATAACAAGAAAATAGTAACAATAGAATAATCAACAAATCAACAGCACCATATCTATTTAATTGATTTCTCATCAAAATACTCTGCCTGATAGACATAAACCTTTGGATGTTGTTTCCAACAATCCACATTTAGACCAGCTTTGAGACAGAGTGTTGAAAGGAACTCCTCCTTAGACCTCAACTCATTCCACACCTGAGGGAGATAAGTTGCCTCGTAACCATCCTTCTTAATAATAACGCCATCCCTCTTAGGATTTAATTTCTCAATAAGTTCACCTGTTGACTTGTAATCAAGAATCCTTGGAACTGTGAGAACAGATATCTCAATATTAACCCTATCTAACTCATCTCTACTTAATGGAGGAAATCTGGGGTCATGAATAGCAGCATTGATTGCATTATCAATAACTGCTTTATATAACTCCTTAATGGGCTCAATGTAACCAATACACCCCCTTAAAGTCCCATTAATGGTTAATGTCACAAAGCATCCCCTTTTCTCTTTGAGAGCATCAGTTAACTTGTCCTTATCAATAGAATATAGGAATTCTTTACCACACTTAAGATTTAAACCGGGATTTTTATCATCATTCTTAGAGAAATAATCATTTAATACTCCACGAGCAATACCAAGAAGAAACTTCTTTTCTTCAATACTGAGCATATTAACCACCTCTAACCTTTAAAAATTTAGAACCATAAGCTTTATAAAATCAATAAAATCATCCGATTAATATTGATTAATATTAACTAAATAGATTAATGAAATTAATTAACACTATTAAATCAATTAGTATCAATAAAAAACCAAAAGACAAAACAAAAAACACAAAAGTTAAAAACAAAAGCAAAAAATCATAACCTAAACAAACATGTGGGAGTGCCGGAGTGGTCAAACGGGCACGGTTCAGGGCCGTGTGGCTTAGTGCCTGCGCGGGTTCGAAACCCGTCTCCCACAATATTTCCTTACAATATTTCTCTTAAACTCATAAACTTTCTCATAAACTCATGAACGAACTTACAAAATTTTAAAATTGCACACCAACAAAGACCACAAAAGTCAATAAAAGCAACAAAAACTCACAAAAGCAATAAAAGCCACTGCTCATAAACTTTTTTAGATTAAATTCACACTACCTTACGATTAATAATCATACACTTATTATCTTATACTCCTAATTCTTATTTTATTCTCATAATTCATCACTATTCTTACAATTTATATCTCGTTCTACTACTTATTTAATTCTTATCTTGTCCATATATCATATAGTACAACACCTCACTTCTTTTTTGCTAT
>CAZZHT010000086.1:0-5106 GCA_964653825.1 uncultured Methanosarcinales archaeon | reverse complement strand
TTTTCATATAGCAAAGCAGGAATAGCTTATTTATATAATTATTTGAAAACTTCATAAAAAGTATATTTTAAAAGCCACATTAAAAATCAAACAAAAAATACAATAATTATTTAAACAAAAAGGAATTTAACAAGAATGGTGAGAAAAATGAGCTTGGCTCTCTATCAAGAAGAAGTCAAAAACTATCTATTAAAACTAGAAGAAAATAAGAACATAAAACTATGGCCTAAATTTGTAATTATAGCCAGTTTATACGACAAAATTTCAGAGATTTCTAAGATTATCTCAGTTGAAGAGGGTTACAGAGAGAAATGGAAAGTAGAAAACCTCGACTTAACCGATGAATTTGGAAGTGCACTGTTTCATTTTATACGACTTGCCAACAGTTGTAACGTTGATTTAGAACAATCATGGGATCACATCATGGAGAAATACAAAAAGCTCTTAGATAACAGTAATAATAAAAGTAATAACACTAATAGTCAATCGTAAAAAGAACTAAGACAAAATTAAGTACAATAAACAAATTCAATAATCCCAAAGAATAAAATAAAAAAATCAACAATATAACATAAGTATTTAAAGACATACAAAGAAGAGAGGCAATAAAATACAGAGTATAAAAGAAAAAACACAAAAGCAAATATAAGGTAATAGGTAATTATAGAAGAAGATAATTACAACATACTGTAAGGATAACAAAACAATAAGAAAATAATACCACACAAAATCAACAATAAAATCTAAAAAAATAATACCCTCAATAACAACCCCTTTTATTATGTGTCTCATTACTCTTGTCCAATTTCCAATTACTATTATGGATTATTTCACAATAATTACAATCACTACAACAGATACATCACTAAAATTTTATTAATTTCTTTATTACGAACCTAACAACCTATTTCAACAATTTTATTCTAATTATTTTTCACTATTTTAACTACTTTTTTTCCTTATTCTTCCTTTTTCTTTTGATTCTTAATAAGAATCTCAACAATCCTTGCAAAAGTAGGCCTAGTTATAAACACTCCAATAGTAATTCCAACAGTTGTTGTAAATGCGAAACCTTTCAGTAATCCAACGCCTGCCCAGAACAGAGGCATCATTGCAAATAAAGTAGTGAAGTAGGAACCAAAAACAATAAAGAATGCATTCTTTATCCTTGTTGCGAGATTAATAAAGTGAGATCTTGTCTCCTTTGACATAATCTCATCAACAATAACAACCTGATCATCGACACCACTACCAATAGCAATAATAATTCCAGCAATAGATGCAAGATCAAGATTCCATTTAATAAAAGCAGCAAAGCCCAACAGTATAAACAACTCAGACAACATAGTTATAACAATAGGTATCAGAGTTTCCTTAGTATGATACCTCAAACTCACGACCAGAGTAACAGCAGTTATTGCAACAAGAGCCAAAATAAAGATATTTTTTAAGAACCTTTTCCCTAACAGAGGTGAAATACTCTCAACCTGGACCACTTTCAGCTTAGTAGGGAGACTGCCAGTGCTCAAAATTGTCTTCATTTTCTTCATATTTGCTAGAGCATCCATATAAGCATCTTTCTTATTAGGCCCTTTACCAACACCACTAATAGATGGTTGAGAAACGGCCTTCCCTTTTA
Organism: uncultured Methanosarcinales archaeon; assembly: GCA_964653825.1. Taxonomy (GTDB): domain Archaea; phylum Nanobdellota; class Nanobdellia; order Woesearchaeales; family CAZZHT01; genus CAZZHT01. The sequence goes on along the minus strand of CAZZHT010000086.1, from coordinate 3,467 downwards.
ATCCCTTGTCAATTTGCAAACTATCAACCTTTTTACCATCTAAGTAGAAATCAATGGTCTCATTAAGATGACTTGTTCCAGGAACAACTCTCAAATTCTTGGTAATTTGAGCCATCTTCTCTGCAGCATCCTGACTAATTGTAATTCTAAAATTATAACCGCAGATAAATTGTCCGTTTTGGAATATACAATCTCCATTGTACGGAGGGTATGGAGAAGGCAAGAAACTACAAGTAGGATCATTACAAATCGCAGCAATATCCTTCTTTCCACCAATAAAAACAGTTTGGTTTCTAATCTTCGCCACAAAATTACCCTGTTGAGAAATAAGGGACTCTAATTGTTCAACAGACGCTCCCGCCATTTCAACAATAATATATGAATTACCACTCATATCTTTAGCACTTCTAACCTTAACATCAGATAAGCCATAAACATTAAATCTTTCTCTTAGATTTGAGACAATTAAATCTAATGTTTGAGATGAAACATTTTTCTCAGGAGAAACAATAATCCTTGCTCCTCCCTCTAAATCAAGTCCCAACCTCAAATTTGAATTAGGAGCATTCTCAACATTCAATCCAAGAATATTATCCCCCTTCTTAGCCAAATCGCTAAGATTAACCTTTTCAGTTCCGTTACCCCATCTACTCAAATTGAGGAGATAACCTACAGGGTTCCTATTAGTATATATTCTAACAACATCACTCTCATTGAGCAGAGAAAGCACCTTTGAGAGATCATTAATGTCTTTTATATTGAGAGTACCAACACTAGGACTATAAATTTTATTAATTAACTCTAAGGATCTTGGCTGAGCATTTGATCCAGGTTGCTGGATTCCAGCATAAAAAGCAGGACTATTCTTAGCAACTGCCTTTATAGCAACACCACTTACAAGAGGATTCCAATCTATTGCAAGATATGAAAGCAACAGGAATATCAAAAGGATAATCACATAGGGATTACTAAATATTTGCTTTAATGTTTTCTTATTCATTTTCAAATCACTCATTATTTTTTCTTATTTTTCATAAAATATCTTCATTATAAATATCTTACATTATACTTACATTATAAATTAGATACACTAAAAAATTTGATTCACAAAAAAAGCCATTTCAACAACAATAAACAAATTCATAAAAATAAATCAAAACCTCTCACATATTTCAAAGCATCCCCTAGTCCTCGTGATTTCATAATCATGGTTTCATAGTCATGATTTAATATCATCATTTTCTAAATAAACAAGGAGCAACAACAAAACAACACATAACACAACAATAAAAACCACAGCACTAAAGACAAATCTATTTTTACTCCCTTTACTCCTTCTTGTTATTATTCCTCATGATACTTTTTCTTGATATAAAACCTAAGGATTCCAACATTTTGAATCCATGTGTTCAGGACATCAACCAAAAGACCAATAGTAACAATAAGCATAATCTGATGAATCGTCTCTGAATTTGTAATGATAAGACCTGCAACAACTGCTGTGAAAGTTGTTAATGACATAGTTAAACCTGTCTTCATTGCTCCAACAATTCTTCTAAGTAAATTGCCAGTATTCCTTCGTTTGAGAACTCTTGTAGTAAGGAGAATATCTGTATCTACAGAGTAACCTATCAACATCAAAAAGGCAGCTATTCCCGCCGATGAGACCTTAACACCCATAAGATTCACAATTGCCAGGGTTACAATAATATCTGAAAATGCAGAGAGCACAACAGCAAATGAAGGAACAAGTATTCTAAAATAAATGAAAACAATAATGGCCATCAACAGGAACGCCAATAAAACAGTAATGGTTAACTGCCTAAAGAAACTCTCGCTAAACTGAGGACCTGAGATTCTTGTTGAATAATCTTGACTAGTCAAACCACCAAAAGACTCAGAGACTGCGTTAATAGTCTTGTTAACAGCTTCACTAGTATTTACATTCTTGGGTGTAGATACTTCAATCACATAATTGGCCTTAGAGCCCAAACCTGAAATCTCATTAATCTCAACATCGGTCTTTGGTAAGGCACTTTTAATGCTACTCTTTAGTTGATTTAATGAAACATTTGTTGGTTTAAGAACAGTAATCTCAATACCTCCCTTAAGAGAAATTCCCTTATGTAAATAACTACCCGTTTGATAATACTGTACTCCAACCTGGATTAGAGCCAATATAAGCATAATAACCGTAATCCACATAAGAGATTTATAATGATTATAGTAGAATGAGAGAAATTTATTAGGAGTTCTAATCCTTGACGCTGATTTTTTATCATCAGAGACATTACCTTTATGATTTACCTCAACCTTATGCTTTGACTCATTACTCTTTTTAGAGTTCAAGCCAAGTGCTCTTCTCTTTTTTCTACTTAGTTTAGCCATTTTAATCAAAATCCTGAGTAAAAATAAGCGGACCCGAGGGGATTCGAACCCCCGATCTACAGCTTAGAAGGCTGTCGCCTTATCCAGGCTAGGCTACGAGTCCATAATCATCAAAAAAACACAATAAAAGACAAACAAAACAACTCTGACAAGAGGAATTAAGTTTTATTTAAAAATCTTTTGACAAAATCCTACTTTCGCCAATTAATACTCATCATAAGACTATCATATTTGTTAAAGATGAGAGCTGAACTACAGCCAGCATGCGGAGTCGGCGCTTGACTAACATTAATGTAATACCTATAAATCCCTGAAGTAATTTGACTTGGCTTCTTCTTTGGCTTGAGAATAATCAAGAAATCCTTTGATTTTCCTTCGTCTATTGAAGAAACATCCTCAGGGGTCCCAAAAATAAAAGCACCTCGTGTTGGATTTGGAGGTGATGAAACCTCATTAACCTCAACCTTGAAGCACTTCTTTGATGAAAGGAGATTATTAACTCTCAACTTAAATTGGTATTCCTTTCCTGGTTTGACCTTCATAGTAAGACCAGGACAGACACATAGTCTGTCATTTGCATTATTGGCACAGTATGCATTCATATTCTTACATTCCGCTGGAATTATCATTTGAGGTAAGTGCATAATTTTATACACAAAATAGATGCCATAGAGTAAAACAACAGTACTTATTATTATGATAACAAGAACACTAACAGAAATCATAGCTTTTCTATTTATTTTAAATTTTGAGGTTTCTAATAACATAGAGCTCACCACCACAAAAATATATGAAAAACAGAAAAACTAAAAAACATCTTACTTAAAAAACTTTTTATTTTTACCCATACCCTACTAACAAATAAAACAAAAACTTTATATATTTGGTTGTTATTTTATGAAAGGTAGACATCATAAGATTATTAAAAAGTATAATCAAAATCACAATCAAAGGGTTTGTTTTAATGCAGTTTAAATAGCATCAAAATCAGAGATATTCGAATCGATAAATTTTAAATTAAATAAACACAAAAAAAAGAATTAAAAGAGAATTAGATAAACATAATTTATGGATTATAT
>CAZZHT010000085.1:0-5159 GCA_964653825.1 uncultured Methanosarcinales archaeon | reverse complement strand
TTAATACTCAATATGATTACTCTAATAATTACTCAAATAATTTTATAATAATTTAATCAGACAAACAATTAAAATGAGAAAATATATTAAATAAATTTATCAAATAAATCCCTGAATTAATTTATTAGATTAACTCAAACAATTTAAATAATAATAAAAAATCAAAAACCTCATTAAAGAGTAGGGAAGAGACAACTGAGATAATTATAAGAGGGGTATCACAAAAGACATAACGACACTAGTAAAGAAATACATATTATAGCAATAGAATAAAATAAATAAAAATAATCAGAATGAATAAATATTCCAGCGATATAATGATATGATTAATAATTCAACAAACAATTATCACCATACTTACAACGACAGCGGAATCAAATTTTCCAACTCAATTTAAATATCCTAACTCTATTAAATTACTTCACCCACGATTATTCAGGCACTCATTTCTGCACTCAAATTACTTTTTTGACTCTTGCGCACTTTTATTACTGCTCTTGCTTTTCTTTGCTACTTTTGTTGATTCTGTTTCATCTGTAACTTTTACTTTCTTGCTCGCTTTTGATACTTTTGTTGGCTTTGTTTCATCTGTAACTTTTGCTTTATCACTCTTCTTTGCTGCTTTTGTGGGCTTTGCTGCCTTTTTACTCTCCTCTTTAACCTTCTCTGATTTTTCACTTCCCTCTAAACCTTCTTGTTTTCCTGTTTCCATTGAACTTTCATTTACACTATGCTTCTTACTTTCCTTAATTTTCTCCTTATATTTTTTCACAACAGAAATAATCTTATCCATATTCTCAGAAGAAACTGTCACAGGAAACTGCTGAAGAACAACCTTAATTTCATCATGTAAAGTTGGAAGGAAATCAATAATCTTAGAAACGTGCTCCTCTTTTAACCTAGGAACCTTCAAGTCAAGGATATCCTTTTTCAACTTCTTTGCATCACTTGAATTCAACTTGACGAAATCATTAAGATACTCCATAAGCTTATTAACTCTGAAATTAGAGTTCTCTGATTCCTCATCATCCTTCTTGAATTCAGTTTTTAACTCGTGTTTAACTTCGCTGAGAGAAAGAACTTCCTTATTTAGTATAACCGGTTTGCTCATCTTGAAAACGACCCCACTCATAAAATATCAAAAGTACAAAAGTAACAAAAACAATCCATAATAATTAAATGAAAATGAACAAAAGTATAAAAATGTAAAATGAAAATAAGAGGTAAAGATTAATAAAAGCCAATAATTAGCTATCATTCCTTTGAGACAAAAAGCAAAAATAATAATCCTAAAAAAAGATTACTAATCAAACAACAATAAACCAAAAGTGAAGATTTTTATCGTAGATGTATTTATCAAAAATCTATTTATTTAATTTTTACTTGGCTATCTTCTGCAAATGTATGGCCTTTGTAATAACCTGCTTTTTCTTATTACCATCTTTAACTTCAACAATATAAGCGCTACCTCTCTTACCGACAACCACTCCAGTTTTCCCATAAAAATTTCTGTGAAAGAAACCCTCGTGGACAGAAGGCTCTATCTTAAGCAAAACAGAATCACCAACATTATAACTAGCCATATACCTTGATATACTTATCTTGCCATGATCCTTAAACTTCTTTGAAAATAGATGTCTTGTTTTTCTCCTTCCGCTTGTACCAATTCTTTTAACCATAAATCACACCCTTAAAAAATACAAAAATACATAAAATACAAAAAATTAAGATATAATAATCTTCAACTTATCAGGATCATACTTCCAATCCGCAGGTAATTTATGAACCTTAATATAATACCTCCTTAATCTCCTTATTTTTGACTCGGTAAGGTTTAAACCCCTCTTCGCAGTCATATCGTGATGATTATCATCAAGATGCTTTCTAATATAAAGGGCATTTTTAAGTAATGCATAAAGGTCCTCAGGGATTTCGGGATACAAATGATTCTCCCTTAATATTGCTTCAATAGAGACACCAAGTATCTTCTTTACATCAGGAATACCGTAGGAATCTCTCAGGATGGAACCTATCTGAGCAGCAGTATTATTCTCTTTTGCTAACTTCACAATTATTAACTTCAACTCCTTCTCATCATAAGTCAACCAACTGGGCTTAGTAAACTTAGAGGGTTTTGTAGAACCCGCCTTACCCTTTGATCTTGAATACATTCTTGCCATTTTAAACCTCACAAAGATAATTTAATCACAGATTTAATCACAAATATCATTATGGAAAACATTATAGTTTCCATATTTTTCAACATTAAATTAATTAAAAAAATTTAAAAAAATTATCTCGATGCATCAGCTTGTCTCTCTAACTCAATCTTTTTATTAACTGCTGCTGACTGATTGCTACCATTATAAGCATTCATAATTTCCTCTGCTAATGCAGAAGCCATACTCTTCCTGCTATTGAATGATTTTTGCCTTGCACCTTGGGTAAAATATCTCAAAACAAGGTCAATCCTTCTCTGAGGAGGGCACTCAACCTGCTTTGTATACCTTGCACCACCATACTCAAGAGTAACAATTTCCTCTCTTGGAGCTGCTACTTCAAGGGCTTTAACAAAAACAGCAACGGGATTTATCTTCATCTTTCGTTCAATAATCTCGAAAGCATCCCTAACAATCTTATTAGCTCTCAAAATCTTACCAGTATTATGACCTGAAGAGATAAAGTGCTTCTTACCTTTATGACCAGTAATCATAACCTTATTGACTAATCTCTCAACTATAGGAATCTTTGATTTATGGAATCTACTATGAGTATACCTCGCCTCACTTCTTGCAATAAGCACAGGTCTAAGACTAATATACTTCTTCAGTCCCATATCTTCAACTTCAATACCACTAACATCCCATTGATTATATAGTTTAAAACTTTCCATCTTAAAAACCACTCTCTTAATTGATTTAGATTAAATATAAAAACATAAAGTTAAGTTAAACATGCTTGAAGGAAAAGCGATTAATATTTAAAACTTTCGTAAGCAATTACTCCAAACCTAATTTCCAAAAAAATCCCTGATTTTCTCTACATAATTCTTTGGTTCAATAATCATACTCCAATCCTCTGGGAAACATTCCCTATACATAGGCCAACTATATCTCTCATCAAGAAAAACCAGAACCCCCTTATCCCTCTCGCTTCTGATGCATCTACCAGCTGCCTGTATAACCTTAGTCATAGCTGGATAAATATAAGCGTACAGCATTCCCTTTTTGAATTTAAAATCATAGTACTTGATAAGTTCCTTTGTTTCCAAATCAGGCGTTGCTAATGGTAAACCCACAACAATAACCATCTGTAGAGCATCACCAGGAAGATCAACGGCCTCACTAAACGAACCAGAAGCCACAGCAAGTATAACCTGATTATTGTTTTTCTTTAAAGATTTGAGAATCTTATCCTTTTCATCCTGACTCAGATTTGGTTTTTCTCTAATTACATTAACAGACATCAGATTTTTCTTAAGATTTTCCTCAATAAAATCACCAATTGAGTTTAATAGCTTATAACTCGGCATAAACACAGCAGTATTCACATTAGCAGCAGTTATTAACTCTGAACAGACCTTACCAATTTCCTCAAACTGTGATCTTGACCTCCTTGCAAACCTCGTTGTTGTCTTAGGAATAATCATATTTAATCGATTGTTTTCAGGAAATGGATCCTTAAACGAAATAACTTCAGAATTATTTTCATCCAATCCAAATAAATCTCTGTACATTGACACAGGACTAAGAGTCGCAGACATAAAAATAGTAGTATGACTTGAATTAACGGTTTGATTAATCATTGAAGACGGATCCAAGCAAATTTTTTCAACAGAGACCGATATCTCATTCTTTGAGTTCTTCATACCCTCTCTAACCCTAACCAACCTAACAAAGCCCTCTTCATTTTCAGAGTTCCACATATTTAAGAAATCAGCAACAGATCCCACAAACGATTTCTTATCGAGCTTTCTAATCTTATCCCCAACAAACATCAACTCAGAAACAATATCATCATAGTCACCAATCTCAGAGATCCTCGAAACAAGATCTTCCTCAGAAATAAGCATTTCCATCTCAGAAACTCCTTTATTGTATCTCTTGTTACTTGATGCATTTTTCTCAATATCATCCAAAAAAGAGTTGAGAACATCATTAATTTTAATGAGGTAACCTGCTTGCTCATCGAATCCAGATTTCTTTGCTTCCTTTATAGCCATTACAACACTAAATGTTGAAATCTTTGATGTAAACAAGCTTCTCATTCTTTTAATTAAGTTATGGGCTTCATCCACAATAACAATAACATTACCAGGGTCAACTCCAACCTTTCTCAAGAAAAGATCTCTTATAGAAGGATCAAAGAGATAATTATAATCTCCCACTATAACCTGTGCTTTTTTGGCCAACTCAGTAGCAATTTCATATGCACAGAGACCATCCTGAGCAGAGAAATTAATAATCTGTGTATTTGTACATGGACTAATGGATTTAAGAAGTGCAACTGTTTCAACGGCCTTGGGTGTTAACTTATCCTTTTTATCTCTGGTATTAACATAGTACTCACACTTTCTCTCTTGTCTCATCAGTTTACAGTAATTATTAAACTCACTTGAAGAGAGTTTTTTAACATCCTTAAACGAGCACATCCATTTTTTTCCAAGAATATCCGCAGTAATAATCTTAATATTCTGATTATCTCTCAAATCCTTAAGAGTATCAACAGCAGTAAAATGGTGAGAATTAGCAGATGTAAGAAAGAACACCTTTACCTTTGGGTTTTCTTCTACAATATACCTCACTGATGGAACCAGGGCACCAGCAGTTTTACCAATACCTGTTGGAGCATTGATAAATATATGCCTCTTGTTGATGATTGCATCCCAAACCCTTGAAATCATCCTCTTCTGAGGTTCCCTAAGGGTTTTATATGGAAAATACTTTCTGAAGTCATTCATATCATTGTTTTTTTCATCCATAGTCAACTTTCGGAAAAACCTTATCCTTTATAAACTAATTCAAAAACAAATAACCCCATTATTTTGATTACTTTATAGTAACATTTAAATATGAGTTTTAACAAAACCAAAAATAGATACAAAATGTCACTCATTAATGTTATCAAGGATTCGACAAAAAAAGGAGTAGCGTATGTGG
>CAZZHT010000084.1:0-5332 GCA_964653825.1 uncultured Methanosarcinales archaeon | reverse complement strand
GCATTATAACACCCTTAAAAAGTTAATACGATTGTAAAAACAAGATTAAAACAAAATATAAAACGTAAAAGAACTACAAAAAAATCTTTTGCTTTCCTTTAAAAACTTTTCTTTTCTCTAACATATATTCTAAAAAAAGATGGTGTTTATTTTGTGGTAATCATTATATTCAATTGAATTATTACTAGCATAATAGGACATAATAACATAATAACGAAGATATCAAAGAAAACAAATATAAAAAAGATAGAGAATCTATATGAGAAATAGGAATGAATATAATGACAAAGGAAAAACAAAAAGGATACAAAAGAAAAAAGATAAATATCTAACGAATATAAAATAAAGACAGAAATAAAGATAATATAAATAATCAGAAAATATAACAGAGTATTAACTCAGAGATACCTTACTATTTCCATTTAATTGAGCATTGAAGTAGGATGTTAAGGCATCCTTGAAAGCAGAGGTCATTGTATCTCCAATAAGGGTTTTTGAGTTCAAGAGCATTTCCAAAAGTGATGGTTTCTTGACATAGGTGATATAAACTACTGTTTTGTTCTCCTTTTTATGAATTTGATTATTTAAATCAATAAAGGTTCCTAGGCCATCAACAAGATGATGCTTAACAGCTTCTTCCCCAGTAAATATTTCACCATTGTCAACCTCTTGTTTTTCTTTTGAGTCAAGATGCCTGTTCTCACCAACAGAGTTTATGAAGTAACGATTTATTTCCATAATCTTTTTTAAGGTTAGATTTCTTTCGTCCTTAGTCATATTTCTAAAGATGGTTCCTGTATCTTTATATGGTCCTGAAACTAATTTCTCATAACCGATACCGTACTTCTTCATGAAGCCACTAATTTGAATGTAAGAACCAGTTACACCAATTGCACCAACAAGAGATATTGGACTTGAAAAGACCTTTGTTGAAGCAGAAGCAATCCAATACGCACCAGAAGCACCAATGTCCCTAATTATAGAATACACGGGCTTTTTTGATTCCTTCACAGCTTGCATAATCTCTTCAGAACCCACAGGAGAACCCCCGGGCGAATTGATATCCAAAACAATATACTTTACTCTTGGATCATTATTTGCCTTTTCAATTTGATTTACAATAGCATATGAATCAACAGATGAGCTCATGCTACTAAAAAGAGATTGAGAACCAGATGAAGTTATACTGCCAACGTCAATTGTCCCAAAAATGGGAATCACAGCTACTCCGACAGTGTTGTTTCCGACATTAGATGAAGGTATAAATAGATAACTGAAGAGCCAAGTCGTTAAGAATAGTACTACTATTACATTGAGTATTATTATATATTTATTCTGTTTCATGGTTTCACCAACTTTAAAATATTTAATTTAATTAACTTCAAAATATTACATAAACAATATCATTTATATGATTGTGTGATTGTGTAACTAGGTGATTATGTAGTTATATCTCGAAAATTATAAAAAATCTAGTGACGTTAATTGTAATCGTAGTATATTACAATAATGTGTAGTATACGGTAATATTCTTAATATTCTTGTTAGCTTGTAGCAATGTTGTGGTGATTTTATATCGCTTATAGGAGCTTTATTGTATCATAGTAAATGTATTATTGTAAATAGTATTATATTATATTTGACCTTGTTTTAATGATATCAACTGTTATGGTATGAGAGAGATACTCCATTAATCTCCTATTTTGTCTATTAAATATGATTGTTAGTATGTCTATTAACCATAAGACATCGAAAAGGGGTAGGAATAATAAAACCCTGATGGTTGCTTGATAAAAGCTTATTTTACTGTTCGGATTTTTTAATGAAATAACATACACACCAAGTAGGGCCTTACCTAAGGTTTGACCTATTAACGATTCCTGAAGAGCAAAATAAAGCCAAATAACAATAGCAGTGATGAGATTAAGTCGGAATTTAATCTTATCAGTTATGATTTGATTGAGCGATTTAACATAAGATAGGGAGTTCATGTTACTCTCATCAACTGCTGGCAACTGAGATAATATTTGATCATATACTGGCAAAAGGATAAGTATTATTACAAATATATCTATGGTAAAAGCAAGGAATCTCTTGAAAAGGGAACTATTAACTGCAAGAGCTCTAGCAGGTGATTGAGTCGTAGACTCTTTAGTCATAGAGTTTTTGATTATAAAATTTTTAGGATTTGGGTTTGTAGCATCTGTGAAACCTGTGTGGTTTGCTGGATTGACTTGATTTGATGAATGAAGTTTGTTATTTACCAATGCCTTAAGTTCATTAGGAGTGAGTATATCAATGTCGGATAAATTTTGCCTTGAAGAGTTAGAATCAATGTTATTTATGTTCCCATTTGAGTTTCTCATATAGTTGGTTGATGTTGATGAGTTCACGAAGCCTTTTTTAGGATTGTAATCTGATGTTTTTATGTTTGATACCTTTGAGGCTTTTAGACCTGTAGTTTGATCTGAATTGGAATTAATATCCGTTCTTGTTTTTGATTGAAGAGATTTGTGGTTCTTATCTCTCTTTCTATTGTTTTCCTTTTCAGTTCTCTTATTATGATTTAACAAGGTCTTTTTTTGATGTTTTATGTTATCTCTATTGGTTTTAGCCATTTTTTATTAATCCCGTTTTAAGAGTATATCAAAAAGTAAAATAAATAACGAAAAGTAAGATAATAACAAAAAGCAAAGCAAATAAACAGATATATCTAAAGAGTAAATTAATAAAAATCAAATAAATTGAAGAGTTGGTAAAGTAAAGTTAACTATAAAACAAACAAACATAGACTAATGAAATAAGGATAAACAAACAAGCAAAAATCAAAAAAGTAAATCAAAATAAATTGAAATAAATTAAAAAGTTAAAAAATTCGAAGTAGATGGTTACAATATAAAGGGTTAAAAGTAACTCTCGTTAAAAACGATTCTGTTTAGCCCATCTCTTTTTTATTGTTTCAAAAAGAGCAATATTTCCATCCCAAACAAAGACCTCCTGAAGAACCTCCATCAGTGACTTTATTGGAAGTATCTTTATTTTTTCTCTTTTGTCCTTAGGCAAAACAATATCACCAATGTTTGAATATGGCACAAGAACCTCCTTTAATCCAGAGTCAACAGCAGCTTCAACCTTTGCTGATACGCCACCTATTGGGAGAATCTCACCCCTTACTGATAAACTACCAGTCATGCCAACATCCTGTCGAATAGGTATTCTCTTTAATGCAGATATTATTGCAATGGCTACAGCTATACTCGCAGAATCACCTTCAACTCCTTCATAGGTCTGTAAAAACTGGATATAAACATCGTTCTTTACTGTAAGATCTTCGTCGAACAGTTTCTTCAACAAAGCTGAAACATTAACTACTGCTTCCTTTGCAATTTTCCCCAACTTTCCAGTTGCTGTGAAGTGTCCGCCATTGCTATTCTGCCTTGCTTTTGTTACTTCTGCTTCAATTGGTAGAATTATTCCTGAATATACAGGAGGGGCTCCCATTACTGCTAAACCATTTACCCTTCCAACTGCATTACCTGTGGTCATAATCACTTCATATTGCTTTTTCTGAGATAAGTACTGCTCAGCAATCTGCTGCTCCAATGAAGCTGCAAGTTTCTTTGAGTCCCTAACTATCTTAGCAGTAACTAAATTGAGACCTCTTTCTTTGGCTAAATCACCAGCTGTTCTAATAAGACCACCTAAGTCCCTAAACATTATTGATAAGTAACCCTTCCTGCTTGCTCTTCTCCTTGCTTCTTCAATAATTTCTTTAACAGCATCTCTCGTAAAGTGAGGAATCTTACCATCCTTTTTGACTTCTTGAGCAACAAATTGAACAATCTTCTTTCTGTTCTCAGGAGTATCTTTCATTGAATCCTCCATATATACTTCGTAACCATAGCCCCTTATCCTCGATCTCAGAGCAGGATGCATATGCTTGACAGTTTCAGGATTTCCAGCAGCCACAAGTATAAAGTCGCAAGGAACTGGCTCTGTTCTGACCATTGCTCCTGCACTCCTCTCAGATTGACCTGTAATCGGATACTTTCCTTCTTGAAGAGCCGTAAGAAGCTCCTGTTGAGTTTGTGGAGTCAATGTCGCAATCTCATCAATAAATAAAACACCCATATGGGCCTTATGAATCATTCCAGCAATGACCCTCTGATGAGCAGGAGTTCCAAGACCACCACTTTGAAATGGGTCATGTAAGACATCTCCTAACAATGCCCCTGCATGAGCGCCAGTTGCATCATAAAAGGGCAATCTTTTCTTATCATAATTATCTACAATGAGTTTTGGAATCTGAGTTGGTGGTTGAGTTCCCATCTTTTTATTTAAGCTCATAAATAGAATGAAGACGCCTAAAAGGAACCAAGAGCCAATCATTGTGGCAGCAGCCATAATATCTCCATATTCAGCTCTTATCCACCATGGTGCAATTATCGATAAAATAAGTATAATAATTATTATGAGGTTCATATTACCTCCTGATTTTTTGAACATAAATCTCGTTTTTGCAATGATTTTTCTGCCTTCTCCTGCTTTAACAGTCATTATCTTTGGTTGAAATTCATCATTAGGATTTGGATACGCAAGAATATCAACAAGATTCTCTTTTGGAAGAAGTTCTGCTAGGGCAACTCCCAACATGCTTTTACCAGTTCCCGGAAGTCCGATTAAAAGAACGTGACGCCTCTGATTTGCTGCTTTTTTGATTACCTCAACTGCCTTTTCTTGACCAATAACTTGATCAATCATCCTTTCAGGCACTTTAATATCAGCAGTTGTTTTGAAATTAAGTGAAATGTCATCATAAGAAGCTCCTTTATTATAAGAAGTGGTTTTTTGCTTTTTAAGAGCAATGGTTTTTTTTACCTCTTTCTTTGCCTTTATAGAACTTTTCTTTTTATTCTTTACTGACTTTTGTAGTTTATCAGATTTTTTTGAATTTCCCATGATTTCAACCTTAATGATTATAAATAGATAAGCAACTATAATTTCTAAATCATAAGTATTAAAGTAAGCAAACTGAACACACAACTCAAGGTATTTGTTTATTTATTAATCTTATGGTTTTCATGCCTCAAGGATGTATGCTAACTCAAAATCAATTAAAAAGCAAGCATTAGTATGCAATACAATGATTTGTAAAATTAAGGTTTTGGGTTTGAAAGTTATAAATATTAGATTAGATAATGGGATTAATAAAATAAAATTAGCATTAAAAATCATAAGTTTATTTCTGGTAATGAATAAGTTATAAAATAAGTTATAAAATAATAATAAGATAATACAATTTAGGGACAAATAAATTTGATACTATGTTCAA
>CAZZHT010000083.1:0-5413 GCA_964653825.1 uncultured Methanosarcinales archaeon | reverse complement strand
TCTTTCCCGAGGCTTTCTTGAAAAGAAAGGCTCTTAGTAGCCAATTCCCTTAATAGGGTGGAAATTAGGTGATCTTGAACTATAATTATACAGTTCGAAGTATTTCTTAATAAGTATTTGAAGCTTATTCATTTCATCTTTTAGATCATCTGCATGGAACTTAACATTGCTAAGTAAATTCTTTTTAAGAAAGTGATTAAATATCATCTTCATAAAATTGGTACTTTGAAGCTCGTTATTCGGATCAAATTCCAACCATCCCTTAATCGTCAAATCAATCTCGCCATCCTGAAGTTTAACTGTTTTATTACCGATAACGACCTTAACATCCTTAATAGCCATAACATGACTATCTATATTGATACGATAAATATAATATTTATTATCAACCTTTTTCTTGAATCTCCACAACCACCAATATTCTCTAACTGCTGCTCCCCTGTCCTCCCAGTATAGATTTTCAACAAAATCACTATCATCATTAAGACCGGTATATCCCATCTCAAGCATCCATTCATGAAGCATTTCATAGAACTTACCTAAATTAAAAGGAGTTTTCTTATGCCTCATATCCAGAGAAATCTCTCCAATCTTAACCATAAAATTCCATATTACAAAACTTATATTTAAATCTAACCATTTTTATCTTATTGCACTTTCTCAATTAAACATTATATTCCTTTGTACAATAAACAATAGAAAAGCAAAAAGGTATTCATAACTCTTTTCAAACAATACCTCAATGAATAGTATCTTCAAAGTCCCTTGCTTTACCAATTCAATATTCAGCAAATAATCATTGTGCAAGAAAGTTTCAAACAAGAATTCATCACTTGTTTTTCATTACAACCCTGTTATAAATTCATATTAAATTAATTTCCTGATTTTTAAGAAATCAAACAAGTGATTCTTACTCTTTAGCTGTTGATTTTAATTTAGAACTCTATCATTATAATCATTTGTTCCAATCATAAATCTCTTATTTTTTGATTCATTAAATACTACAAAATCAAAAGAATTCTCAAATCATCTCTATTTCAATAAGTTAATCAAACATCTTACCTTATTTATCATCATTATTTAGAAATTTAATCACTTTTTTCTCATCTTTCTCCAGGTTTTATTAACATTTTTTCGATTTTTGATTTTTCCATTATTCATTATTAGAATCCTTTCCTCTTTTGGTAAATTATATAACGAAAAAAACTACAACCTATCTAACTTGATATTCTAGCTCATGAAGATAATGGCTTCATTTTTTCAATATAAAAAATATCACATAAAATTTAGAAATTATCCATCAATGTCTTTACAATTAATTCATCTAGAACACAGTATAATAAAGAGAAATGGGTGTATTTCCTTTTTGAACTTATCACAAAAAAGTTAATTTCATCAAAGAAATCAAACACAACAATAAAAAACAAAAAATTTCATACTTTTCAAAGCCCTAATAATATTAAATCATTTAACCTCTTTCTATCGTTTCAGTAGCTAATACAATCTCTTCAATGTCATTTCAATTACCAGTTATAATTTCATTCATTCCTAAATTATGAGCACTCTCAATCTGTGCCAATGTCTCTCTTGTGGCCTTTTTAGGTCCTCTTGGTATCTCGTGGTCATTGCCTATTGTTTTCAAATCTATTGCTTCCAGTGAAAAATAGGTATCATTGTAGCTTATATTACTAAGAGAAACAATCCCCTTTGAAACTCCTAAAATATTCACCATGTTATTTGCAATTCCTTTTATATTCTCTACATCTACTCTGAAATTAAAGTTGCCTATGTGATCAAAATCTCTTCTATTAGCTTGTATGATTACATAATTATCTGAACTATTGAAATTCCCATTCATAATTTTGTCTACTATTAACATATGAGTCGTATGAGCAACAGCTCCTCCAGATGCTAAAACTGAGAAAATGCAAAAAAGAATGCTCAGCAATGTAATCTTACTCAGGATTCCCTTTTTACTTTTTGCCTTTCCCATTTTTATTCACCTTATTCTCTGAGTGATTCTCATACCTTCCGATTATCTTACTTTATCTTCTTTAAGAGTTCTTCAGATAAATCACCAATAACCGGAAGTTTGAACTTTTCACCAAGATATGCTTCTATCATACATATTAGCCATGTGATTAATATTGTTATATCAACAATTACCGTAAGTGCTCTTCCAATTAAAGGGACATACAAAAAAATAAGGTCTAATATAGTCAGTCCTAAAAAAGTAATTGTTGATTGCATCGCATGAAATCTAACGAACTTATTATCCTTTTCAACCACTAAAAATACAATTCCTGTTATCCAAAGAAGAAGATAGGTAAGAAATCCCTCTATGTTCTCATCAACTCCCAATGATGTCTTATTGTTTTTAGACATAATATCACCCTTTTAATTTTATTTAGTTCCAAATCCAGGAAATTCAATCTCCTAACTACCTACTGCTGCTTCAAGTGAAAGTGCAGGTTGACTATTATTCATAAATCTAATGTTAATATTTGAGTCACTTACTCCCTCATTAATAACCTGATAACTACTTTCTTCACAAAAATCATTCACATCTTTTTTTCATATAAATACTTTTAAATTTAAATATTTTACGAATCTTTCAAATAAGCTCAAAATGAAATCATAATCAAAATTAGCACCCACTAAATCCAAAACGAACCATAACTTTAAAAATAATTAATAATTCTAATTAGTGTAAAAAACAACACAAAAACAAACAGAAATAACAACTTATAATAACAGTTGATAACAACAACCAATAACAATCGATAAATAAAATAAATAAACAATCAAAAAAACAAAAAAAAATCTCTGTGAAATTAAATATTCAGATTCATTAAGGCAAAAAAATGATAGAAATGGGACAAACTCTCAATAATCAAATAGAAATAGGAATCATATCATCAACTCAAGATACAGCAAGCCAAAACATAAAACAACATCTTATAAATTCTTACGATTGGAAAAAAGAACCCATTGATTCTTACTTCAAAGAACGGGACCAAAAAAATCAAGACAATCAAAAAAATGAGGAGAGCTCACGACTCACACATCAGCTTGAATTTTTAAGATCAAAGATAAGTTCATACTACTCCCTTAATTATCATAGCACCAAGATTCATCTATTTGAGTTCACTGAGAAACTTATTAACCTAGAGCGCCTTGACTTACTTCTTGGTGTTAGCTACTTCATTTTCATATCAAAACACAAAAGTGCCTCAGGAATTCCTGCTCTAACAGTCCATAGTATTGGCAATTGGGATAAAGCAGAACTTGGTGGAGAACCTAAAACTCTCTCGATATCCTGGCCTGATTTTCTATATAATGGTTTCAAAAACCTAAAAGAAGAAGCAAAAAAAGAAAACCTTGACATTCAAATCACTCCTGAAGTAACCCATCATGGTCCCTTAATAAAAAAGCCAGCATCTTTCATTGAAATTGGCTCAAGTGAAAAGGAATGGTCTGTTCCTATTTACGGGAAAGTAATTTCAAAAGTGGTAATGAAAACCTTAAATGATATCTTTAATAACAAAAGCTCAGAAAACATAAATGGAAATGCTACAGCTACAACAAATTCAACTCAAAACCAGATTAACCCGATTGACCATATTGTTGCCTTTGCAATTGGTGGTGGTCACTACTGTACATCTTTTGTAGGTATTTATGATAAAATACACTTTTCTCATATCTGTCCAAAATACTTTGCAAAGAATCTAGATAAAGAAATGATTTATCAAGCAATAGAATCGAGTAAACCCAAAGCAAACTTAATCTTGTTGGATTGGAAAAGTATTCCTTCTAATGACAAACACAGGATATTTGAAATTGCGAATCAAATTGCAAATGAATCAAAATATAAGGACCTAAAAGTAAAGAAACTAAAAGAATTAAAAAGAGAATTATCTGAAAAACAAAATTAAAACAAACGAGAAATCACACAGTATGCTAACACAGTATCATAACATATACCCCTTTAATCAAATATATCACACATGTCACCAATGCAATAATACTAATACCACTCATCTCATTCATATCATAACATACAATCCATACAATTTTATACCATTCAATCCCGAATACTTGCTCGCACCATATAACATTACCACATCTTAAATATCATTTTCATTATCTTAACCAAATAAACATTCGCTTTAATCTCTAACAATTAACATAAAAATAAAAAATCATCACAAAAATCATATTATTACATCAAATCACATAATCACATAATTAATAATTACATATCGCATATTTTACCTAATACATAATCAAATAATAAATCATTACATAATTAATGCAATGCACCAATCAAAAGAACATGAAAAAGCGTAAGTTTTTTTAATAACAAAAGTTATACAAAATATAAACCACTTCAAAATAAAAACCCTTAACATCCATTTTAAAGTAATAAAACGTGTTTGAGAGACCCTTTGGAGCACTCAAAAATGTCAAAAAAACGTAACATATTAATAGTAGTAGTAGTTTAATGTTTTCACAGAGTAGATAAGGAAGGTGATTCATCTATGATAATAAAAGAAGAATTCTTAACGAAACTGAGAATGTATTTCTCTTTGAACTTATATGAGGTAAAGGTATGGACAGCTCTTTTATCAAGAGGTGTTGCAACAGCGGGAGAACTTTCGGACATTTCTAATGTGCCTCGATCTAGAAGCTACGATGTCTTAGAAAGCTTAGAAAAGAAAGGTTTTGTCATCATGAAATTTGGCAAACCAATCAAGTACATTGCTGTCCCACCCGAAGAAGTAGTAGAAAGGGTAAAAAAGAACATGCTTAAAAGTGCAAATGAAAAAGTGCGAAGATTAGAGAACCTAAAAAATACCACTGTCTTAGACGAATTAAAAACCCTTCACAAGCAGGGTATCGAAATGGTTGAGCCCAGTGAGAAAAGCGGTAGTATCAGAGGGAGGCACAACTTATACAATCATCTCGAATTCACTATAAAAGGAGCAGAAAAAACAGTAACTCTTATGACAAGTGCCCAAGGGTTCATAAGGAAAGTTGAGGCATTAAAGCCAACATTTGAGCAATTAAAAAAGAGAGGAGTGAAAATAAGGATAGCTGCTACATTGACAGAAGAATGCAGGGAAAGTTTAAAAGAAATTGAGGGAATCGCAGAAGTAAGGGTGACTGACAAGATAAATGCTCGTTTTGTGATTATTGATGGCAAAGAGATAACATTTATGTTAATGAATGACACAGAGGTTCATCCAACCTACGATATTGCTATTTGGGTAAATACACCTTACTTTGCGAAAGCACTAGAGGATTTATTTGAATTAGCATGGAAGGAGATGAAGCCTGCTAAAGAGGTCATAAAGATTTAAATCTAAATCTTTATGAAGCCTGCTAAAGAGGTCATAAAGATTTAAATCTA
>CAZZHT010000082.1:0-5435 GCA_964653825.1 uncultured Methanosarcinales archaeon | reverse complement strand
TCTTTTAATAGTGGCTTTAAATCGTTTATTTTCCAATGCTTTTTTATTTTGGGATTTAAAAGATTTATTAGCCACAAAGAAAATTCTTTTACTTTGTTATTTCCCGCCATTGCATATCTAAAATCATTCTCTGGCCACATAAACACAACTTTTTTGTACTTATACCTAAAATTCACGTTTCTTCCAATGGCTTTCAATACATGATAATAAGGTATTTCATAACCTGCGTGTATTCCTAAATCTAAGGATCCCCAATACTTTGGATTTATTTCAATAAGATAATATTTACCATTCTCTTCATTCTTCTTAAATTCGACCATTGCAACACCATGCCACCTTAATTTATCTAAAATTCTCTTGCCCAATTCAAATAATTTTTTATCATAAAAGGTTTGAGCCATTGTGCTTGCACCGCCGCTTCTTGGAAACATATGTAATCTCTGATGCATGTAATATGCAACAAGTTTGCCTTTCCAATAAAGTGCATAGAAGCCATATCCGTTGATTCCAGGTATATACTCTTGGATTATTGGAGGATGTAAATGCTTTTTATATTTCGTTCTCATCTGTTCAAAAATTGTTATAAGCTCTTTTTTGTTGTGTGCATACTTTACACTTCCACTCTCTTCGCTCGCCTTTATGACTACAGGAAACTTTTTTATTTTGTTTAAATCGCTTATTTTTTTAATTATGACTGTTTTTGGAACTGGAATTTTTATTTTCTCGGCAAATTTATACGTTTTTGATTTATCTCCTGCAACTAGGAATTTTTTGTAGTTAACGATAGGAATTTTTGCGATTTTGTCAAATATCTTTTTATTATATGAAAAGAACTTAACAGATTTATATCCTACAGGCAAAATAACATTAATATGTTCCTTCTTAATTATTTCTTTATATTCCTTTACTTTGTTCTTTACAATGTAACATTTATCACAATACCTGGATATTCCTGCGATACAAGGTTCTTTTTCTGAACTTACTACTACTCTAATCCCTTTTTTCCCTAAGCATCGGACAATAGCCAATGCATTAAAGTAGGTTCCATTAGTAACAAGTACACTTATCATTTTAGAGATTATCCTTAATTTTATCATATCCTTCTCTTAAACTAAGAAGTTCCCCATCATATGATTTAACTAATTTTAATATTGATTTATATAATTTTCTGTATCCTGGATAAAAGACTTCATTAAAATAATTATTGTGCCAATTTATTGTTAATACACCTTTTTCTTTTTTAATCTTTTTTATTAAGTTTTTGATAATCAATAAAGAATATTTGAGATCATAATTATTTATAAATAGAGTATTGTCCATTACATTTAAGGGAAATTCCATAATATTGATAAACTTCTTTCTCTCAAAATTATATGGTTTAAATGGATAAGGCCACCCATTTCTGAATCCTAATGTGTCATTCCAGCCAAATGTGGAGTCCACTTTAAAACCAGCATTGGATAAGTATTCCCAAGTATTAAATATGTGGAATCTTAAATAATGATTCCTATAACTTATTACTCTCTCCTTTATAATATTCTCTAATTCTCTTTTTTCTTTTTTTATTCTGTCGGCATTGTTGAACGTCCAATATCCGCCATGCAGTCCAATTTCTTTACCGTTGTTCTTTAAATAGCGAATTATGTCTTCTTCTCTCCTCAAATCATAATTTACTTTCTTATAATTTAATATGCTCTTATCTTTTCCTTTCATTAAGAAGAAAAAAGTGGAATTTGCATTGAATTCTTTTTCTATTTGTACGATGTCCTTAAAAGTTTTAAAATTGTTGATAAATACTTTTTTTAAAAGATTATGTGGGTTTTTCTTTATTTGGAATAATTTGAACAATAAAGTTGGTTTGATAATGTCAACATCATGAGTTAAACATACTATAAACTTGTCAAGTTTTATTTTTGGAGAGAATCCCCCTTCATTTAGAGTCATTAATGCTCTTTTCTTTGGATAAATATTAAATAATGAAAGATTCGATTTTAAGTCAGGATTAAGTTTTAATGTTTCATCTTGTATTCTTTTTTGTTCTTCCATAAAGAAATCGAAATCTTTTAAGGACTCATTGGAACCTTGTTTCATGAAAAATCTTTCATACACTTCTTTTGGTATAGAATCTCTCATTTCCTTAACACCCCATAAATACACATGACTATAAAAGACCTTACTATTAACTTTAAATTTTTCTTTTTTAGTCCTTTTATTATCTGACTTCTATAAATCAGACGCTTCTTTGTTCTCTCAGTTTTTATAGGTTTAATTTTTCCTTTTTTAAATTCCTGCAAAGATGCAAATTCAATAATTACCTTGCCTAGTTCACATCCTAAATGAGCATCATTTCCATATATTCTTTTTGTCTTCTTTTTATTAGCTAAGTTCAGTGCTTTCTCATTCTTTTTATCAGAGCATCTTGCATTAAACACTTCTATAAAATCAAGTTCTTTATTTGTTAAATTCTTAAACTTGCTAGTGTCATGGCCGCAGAAAGGATGATTCAATATCACAACACCTCCCTGTTCTTTCACCTCTTTTATAAATTGCTTATAATCTCTCGCCTTTACTTCTTTTTTTAAGAAAAGGCCAGTCATATCACCAATGTTTGTTTTATATTCTGCTCCGATAATAACTGTTACAGGAAGATTATTCTTAATGGCATATTCCCTTGCTTTGATAGAACCCTTTATGGTATCATGATCTGTTATAAATAAAACATCAACCTTATGTCTTACTGCAAAATCCACAACTTTCTCTGGTTTGGTAAGAGAATCATAAGAATTATCTGTATGAATATGAAATATTGCCTTCATTTAAAACTTTTCCTCCCTTTGATTAAGCCCTTTAAAAAGCCCAATGCAATAACATTGTGAAATAGTATAAATCCAAATGGTAGCAATAAAGCAAGTATGCTCTTCTTCTTTACTAAAACAACAAAAGATGCAATTGTTATTAGTATTAAATAAAGAATAAAAAGACCTATAAATATCTTTAGGTTAAGTAAAGCAAGAATCTCAATCAAAAGCAATACTAATGGGACAAACCAAAGTGTACTGAAATATCCTACTCTTATAAAAGCCCCTTTTGCCACTCCATAATTAAATGTTTGCTTAACAAATCTCTTAAATGAACTTCTAGTGAAATGATATGATTTTATTTGTGGATTGTGATATAGTTTATATCCTGCTTTATTCAATCTTAGATTCAACTCAGCATCCTGACCTGTAATAAAATGCTCATCAAACCCACCTACTTTTTCAACAATGTCTTTATCATAAATAGCATAAACCACTGTTCTTTCAAAGCCCGGTTTTTTTAAGTAGTTGTAAGTACCTGCACCCGATACCCTTGAAGAATATAGTAATCCAACATATTTTCCAAAGGTGTTTAAATATACTTTTTCGAGGTACCCGCCAACACCAGCGAGTTTTGCCTCTCTTTTTTTTATCCTCACAAATGTTTCGTAACTATTTTTTATAAAATCCTTATCTAGCTTTGAATGGGCTCCTATTATAAAGAAATATCTGGTTTTTGCTTCTTTTATACCTTCATTAAAGGCATAAACTTGTCTGACTTTAGGATTTTTAAATACTTTTATCTTAAGTTTATTTTTGTATTTTTCAATAATATTAAGGGTGTTATCTGTAGACATTCCATCAAATATTAAGACCACAAAGTTTTTGTAGCTCTGACCAACTAAACTATCAAGAAATGTACTTATGTACTTTTCTTCATTCCGTGTAGCTACGACTACTGTAAGGGGTTCAAAATCTTTTGAAGGTTGCTCTGACATTTAATTACACCATTTACTTACTTTCCATATTTCTCCTTAAAGAAAGCTATTGTTTCTTTTATTGCCTCATTAAAACTATATTCAGGAGTCCATCCTAAAATCTTTTTTGCCTTTGAAGCATCTAAGATACTTTTCCTTAAATCACCAGGACGAGCAGGGCCATGATTTGGTTCTAAATTATAATCAATATTGTCTTTTATAACTTTAAATACATCATTTACATCCTTTCCAATAGAAGTACCAATGTTGAAAAAATCATTATCACCATAATCTAAAGCAAGAATATTTGCTTTAACAACATCTTTAACATAAACATAATCCCTAATGTACTTTCCATCGCCATTTATTGTTACAGAATTATGGTTTAACATCTTCTTTATGAAGATTGCTATAACACCAGCTTCACCATCAGGATTCTGACGAGGTCCAAAGACATTGCCATATCTAAGGATAGTGTAGTTTAACCCTTTTTCAAGGTTATAAAACTGCAGGTATTTCTCACTTGCAAGCTTTGCAATACCATAGGGTGAAATAGGATTAGGACAAACTGTTTCAGGAGTTGGGAAAAGATTAGTATCTCCATACATAACCCCACCAGATGAAGAGAATACAAACTTCTTGATTTTATGTGCAACAGACAACTCCAACAGATTAAGAATGCCCTTTATGTTTATATCCTCATCAAATATGGGCTTTCTTACAGATAGGGATACAGATATCTGAGCAGCAGTGTGAATAACATAATCAATTGGATTCTCATTGAATACCCTTTCTAAGAGGTCATAATCTCTTATATCAACTTCATAGAACTTTGCCTTAGGATTCAGATTGTCTTTTGAGCCAGTTAGAAGATTGTCAACGACAACAACAGAATGGCCTCTATTAATAAGATCATCAACTATATTTGATCCAATAAAACCAGCACCACCGGTTACAAGAATTGTTTTTTGCTCCATGTTTTATTCCTCTTTTTGATTTTTATAGTTAGGTTTCCATAGTTATATATTATATAGGTTAAGGTATTAAATAAAAATAATTAAAAACGCTGAATTTAAATATAAAATCATTAACATCAAATCATTAACATTAAAAGTTATAATTCAAAAAATTATACTATCTGAAAAAATACAATCTAAAAAATAAAGATTACAAAATAATTACATCTGTAATGATTATAACCCCTGTGGATAAAAAACTATTTTTAAAAGTTTCGATTTTTCTTTCTAAAAAAAGATAGTGTTATGACCTTAGGCCTTTGTTTAAACAAAATACACAAGTTTTAAATAATCCAAAAGCTACCCTTTTGTTAAGCCGTGCATATAAATGAGTCCTTTTATGAATGGGTTTTTAAACCCTTGATGAATAAAAGACACTCTTATATGATTCAGGTCATTCACGAGTTAACTCAAGTGAGGTCGTTACGTCGAACAATGAACCTGAGAGTTAATGAATGATCTCATTTTTAATCAGTTTTTATATTTGTGTGAGTTTTTTGGTTGGTATTTGGCAATAGAAGACCAACAATGCCAATGAAAGAAACAACAAACTGAGTTTACGAACTCAATAAATAGAAGGATAAAATAAAATCATATAAATGGTAATATAAAAAGAAAATAATGTAAAATAAAGTGATTTAATA
>CAZZHT010000081.1:0-5446 GCA_964653825.1 uncultured Methanosarcinales archaeon | reverse complement strand
TTATTATCATCATTTTCTATTGTTTTTTGCCTGTTATTTAGAAAATCTTCAAATAACGGAATCTTGACTGGAATCGCAAACCTTGCAAAATTGGATGTTACAATCGCTTCTCCTTTATCAAGTGAAGCAATTGCTCTATCCATTGTTGATAAATCCTGAGCAGCTGATTCAATGACTGCATTTCTTTCAGATTTCATTTCCATTCCTAAAATTATTTTTGTGTTCATATTAGCTAGAATATCTTTTGGAATTACTGACGGAATCTGAGTTATGGCATAGAGACCTACTTTAAACTTTCTACCCTCTCGAGCTATTGTTGAAAATACGTTTGGTCCCTTTTCTAGAACGCTGGCACTTAGAACTCTTGGTGCTTCTTCAAGAACAATTGAAATCACTGGTTTATTATTGAGCTCGTCAACCATTTTATAGTATTTATATCTGTTGAAAACAGAGCTCACAATAAGGGATCCAATCAATAGTTCTTGGGCTCCTGAAAAGCTCGAAGTGTTAACTATAACAATCCTGCCTTCCTCTAGTTCCTTTATAATGTCTGTGAGTGTGTTTACTCCATTATCTAGAGAAAATATTGAATTTGAAATAATTTGTCCGTTGCTTACTTCTAAGTCCAATATTGACATTAACCTTCTTTTGACAACGGCAATGGTGTTTTCGTTGAAGTTATCAATGGGCTTATCTAGTAGTATTGCAGTTATCCAATCCTTGCCATATTTTTTATATAATGCATATATTGCTTCTGTCTGCGGGTCACTCCAATTAAAAACTCCATTGAAGTGGTAAGGGAATATACTTTGAATATTAATGCTTAGTTTTCTCTGTCCTACTGGGATCCTCTTGTCACTGTAATAGATTATCTTGTCTTTTTTATGAAAATCCTTTAAGCCCTTTTTATGCATATTGCCATAATATTCGTCATGGGGGTCAAGGACAAGAACTCCTGCATAATTTTGCTCAGCAATATTGTATAATATAAACTTGGTAAGATTCGATTTCCCTCTTCCAGTTGTTGCACTCACAAGTACGTGATGAGATAGAACATCATCACCTTTAAGATAGATAGGGATCTCTGCTTTAGTTGCATTGAGATAGCCCAGTTGGAGATAATCGTTTGGTTTAGTTAAAAACTTAAGATCATCTTCTGTAACCATTCTTACGGGTAAAAGTAGTTTCGGTAGATGTTTTGTTAGTTCTGTTGATATGTGTAAATTACTGTTTTTTTGATGATTAATGGTCAAGATTGTTTTGGCATTTGTGATTACATAGTTCCTAATATTATTATCGTAAACCTCATAAGAGAAATCATCTTCTAGTTCAAACCCTGAAATTAATTCTCTGTTTTGAGTTGATATCTGACTACCGTATTGAAGATCATATACCTGTAAAAGCGTAGTATATTTTTTATCTTTATCATATTCATCAACAGCGAGTATCTGGCCAATCTTTATTTTGTGTTTTGATCCCTGTCTTATGAGAATATTTGAGAAGTTGCCACCTATTATTTGACCAACATCTTGAGTTTGTTTATTAGTTTCGTTTACCACAGTAATCACTGACAATAAGAAATAAGCTTATGTTATTTAAAGTTTCTATTTTGGGATTAATCATGTTTTTATAATTTATCCCATTTTTTTGTAACATAATCTTTGATATTTTTTAGGTTCTTCTGATAGATAAGTGGGTCAAAGCAGCTATCAGGTCCATGAGCAACAAAGGAAATATACTTTTTATCCTTGTTTTCCTTGCCAAAGTAGATTCTATATGAGAATAAGGTAACGTAACTATCAGTGCTGAAGATATCATCTGTGTAGTGACGTAGCAAGCCGAGTTCGTCATCAAATTCCTCTAACTTAGTGAGAAGGTTTCTTACTTTTTGTTCCTCTTTTCTTTCATATTCTATTTTGAATCCTATCTTTTTGACATCATTAGTGTCTTCATATATTTCGGTAATATCTTCGAGTTTCATTTTATTTTACGGTAACAGGTGATGTTTTATAAATTTATGGTATGAAAACTCAATATACTGCGGGGTTTAATTAAAGGAGAGGTTTTGATGTTAATTCTCTTGATTGTCTGAAAATATTTTAGAGAATGAAGTTAATTTTTAGATTGAAAATCAGGGTTGGTTTAGAGTTATGATTCTGGGGACTGTTTTTAAAGGGACTGTGGATAAAATTAAAGAGAAAACTCTGGTAAAAATATTAAATTTAATGAGAAGAAAGCTTCACTCTAGAGAAATAGAAAAATTTTAAATATTAAAAGAAAATTCTTATGATTATGGATACTCAACTAATCGAAAAGGCAAATTCTCTCTTCAGAGAATACATCAAGTCAGAAAACATGATAAAGCACAGTAAAGAAGTTGCAGTAATTATGAAAGGTCTTGCAAAGCATCTTGGAAAAGATGAAGATGAATGGTACTACGCAGGGTTACTCCATGATCTTGATTATGAAGAAATTAAAGATTTAAAAACGCATGGATTAAAAACAGGGAGAATTCTAAAAGAAAATAACTTTCCTGAAGAAATGATTAATGCTATTCTAAGACACAATGAGGAAAATGGAAACAAAAGAGAGAATCTCTTTGATTACTGTTTGTCGGCTGCTGATAATATCTCTGGGTTAATCTATGCTTATGGTTTGATGAGAAAATCCCTGAAAGGAATGGAAGTCAAAGGATTAAAGAAAAAAATGAAAGACAAGAAATTCGCAGAGAATGTAAGAAGGGATTTAATAAAAGACATTGAGAAATACATGTCCCTAGATGATTTTCTAAGAATAGCAATAGAATCAATGCAGAGTATTTCTGATGAATTGGGTTTTCAAGAGTGAATTAATTCTTAACAGTTTTTAGTTAAAAGTTTTAGTGATGTTTCTAAGAAATTTATTTCTGAATGATAAAATATAGATGATAACTGTGAGAAAAGCTAACAGGAGTTATGAGTTATATTTATTTGAAAGTAATGATTTGATGTTGTTTTAAGTTAAGTTATTTAATTCTTAGTACAGTTTATAATCGAAATTGCTTTATGGGTACAATTTATAACAGAGAGAACTTTTATCTTTGGTTTGTTATTCCCTCTGATAAACCTAAACTTGATGAATTTATTAGCATATTTTTTGACATCTGGGAAATCAATTAGAGTTCTATTAGTTATTTCACTTAGATGTGAAGGATCATCATGCTCAACGCAACTACCATTAGGTAAGCATTTATATTTATTTATGGCTTGAGTATAAAAGTAATACGAATAATTAATTAATGATTTCCTTTTAAAGCCATAAAGATAAAAAGATATATTTTTCCATTCGACGGAAATACAGTTTCCTCGTCCTCCTGCAGATATATGATGTTTTAATACAAAAGCAACAAGTGTTTTATTATAATCGAATCGGGAGTTATCAAAGGAATTCATTAAATAGATACATTGCTTATTCATATGTGAAAGGATTTTGTGCTCAATATCTAAGTAAGTAATATTTGGCTTAAATGTGAGACTATAAAGCTCCAAATCGCTATAATTTAAAATATTATGAATTAATATCATAAAATTACTATACTCTGCAAAATAATTTTGATACATAGGATCATATAGAGGGGAATGACTTATTGAGGTAATGGGAGCTCTGTTTCTAGGGAGATTTCCATAACAATTTACTTTCTTAAAAGAAGTTATTTCATATGAACAGTTGTTTAATCTTTTTAACTTGAACTCGATTAACTTATTAGTTAAGCTTAGTATTTTTTTATTTGTGGATAATAGAACTATTGTATTATTTAAACATAGTTTCTTATCTGACTGATTCACTATAAAAATAGGTTTGACTGTTCTAAAGCCATAAATCATGGATATGTTCTCTCTATTACATATAATGAGGTTATTATTTGAATGATTATCGTAACTAAAGTCGTAATTTTGAATTGCAGGATATAATAATCCAACATAAGTCCCTCCGCTGATGTTGGATTTATTAGAAAGTGATAGGTTATCATATTCTTTTATCTTATCGTTGCAGTAAGGACTCAATCTTTTAGATAATGTTTTCTCAATTATTTTGACATTTTTAGGATCAGTTACGTTTATAGGAGTAAGTTTGTAACCCATGCGATAGCATAGAGTCATTCTTGATTCCCCAAAAGGGCCAAAGGAGCAATCTTCTTGATTCCAAGTAGTAAATTTGTTAATAAAAAAGTGATCGTAGAAGACTCTTAGGTTGGAATGAACTGACCAGTTCTTTGTTAAACCATTATGTGAACAGGAAAGAAAATGATATGGTTCTGTTCTAATTACAATGCTCCTATTAAAATAAAAATCGTAATAAAGTGTTTTTGGTGAGAAAACAGCAAAGATTAATCCCATACTAATAACCAATACTAAGATGAATATTGTGCTCTGTTTCATTTTTGTATGGTTTATTTTTGTTTAAAGTATAAATAATTTTTGTTAATTTAGAGTGGTATTTGTTAATATCTTAGAATCAGTGTTTTTATCACTTAATCTAAATCAATAGAAAAATTAATAAAAAAGATTTTAAATAACAAAATTAAACATTAGTGAAGAGCGTATATTCATTGAGCATCAAATACGTTTATCAAATATTAGTTGTGGAATTTTGTTTTAGAAACATTTAATTAAAAAATTATTATTTCCAATGTAAAGGTAAATGGGGGTAATCAGATGGAGACAGAAGAAATCTTGTTAGCATGTGCGACAGATGATGGGGTTAATTATTCTAAGGAACATTTTGGATCTGCTAAGAAATACCTATTATTTAAATTGAACCTTAAGACCAAAGAAATCAAATCTTTTGGAGATATAGAAAACTCTAGTGTTGAAGAGAAAATGCACGGGGATCCTGAGAAAGCAAAATCTCTCTCGAGCTTGCTTAATGGTGTGTCTTTATTGATTGGGTTTAGAATGGGGCCAAATATAGTTAGAATGCGAAAGAAATTTATTCCAGTTATTTCAAGGGAAGAAAATATAAAATTGAGTTTGAATCTACTTTTGGCTTTTATTGATAAAATCAAGGTTAATTTAAATAAAGATGGCAATAAGGATATTATTTATCTTAACAAGTGATTCAAGGGTAATATTTTGTTTTTTATGATTGTGCTTAGATAAGAAAGCTCAAATAAAAGGCGTAAGGTGTAAACAAATGGAAATGAATGAATACCAAGAAAAAGCAAAGGAAACAGCGGACTATCCAACTATTGGCAAGAGTTATGTTTATCCAACTCTTGGACTGACTGGCGAAGCTGGAGAGGTTTCTGAGAAGATAAAAAAGCTATTTAGAGATAGAGATGGAAATCTTGATGAGGAATATAGGAAAATGATTTTATTGGAATTGGGAGATGTTCTATGGTATTTAGCGATATTAGCCAATGAGTTAGGTTCATCTCTCGATGAGGTTGCTGAAATGAATATTGAGA
>CAZZHT010000080.1:0-5446 GCA_964653825.1 uncultured Methanosarcinales archaeon | reverse complement strand
CTTATTCTTAGATTTTTTATTTTAAGATATAAGATTTTTATTCTTGGATATTTTTTACTCAAGGATTCTATTAGTAAAAACTGTAAAAATTATCAAGAAAATCAAAATGATTCTACTGTTGATGGTCTCACTAATTATTGATTCTATTTCTTGAACCGTTATTCCAAATTAACAGAAACTAAACTCAATAGAAAGATATATATATAAAAGAAAAAAGGTAAAAAATGAGGTACTTTAAAGAACTTATTTTTTATTCAGATAATGATGTGAAACCATGTTAAAGTATAAAGGATTAACTCTTGATAAATTTCAAGAGGACTCTATAAAATATATTGAACAGAATAAATCCGTAGTTGTGAGTGCGCCTACTGGAACAGGAAAGACCCTTATTGCTGATTACTTAATATCAAAACACATGAAGGATGGTAAACGAATATTTTACACGGCCCCTATTAAGGCCCTTTCAAACCAGAAGTACCGTGATTTTGTGGCCTCGTTTGGTAAATCAAATGTTGGTATTCTCACAGGTGATGTCGTAATAAACCATGATGCTCCACTTGTAATAATGACAACAGAGGTTTACAGAAACATGGTCGTAAAGAAGGACACCTCTCTAGATGATCTTGCTTATGTCATCTTTGATGAAATTCATTTCATAAACGATATAGAACGGGGTACTGTATGGGAAGAATCAATAATATTCTCACCAGAAAATGTTCGTTTTTTGTGTTTAAGTGCAACAATTCCTAATGCCAGGGAATTTGCTGATTGGATTGAATCCATAAAGAATCACAAGGTTGAAGTGGTTATTTGGAACAAGAGAGCAGTACCACTCCAAAATTTAATTTTTGACAGTGACTATGGATTAATAAAACCCGAAGAACTTGAAAAGAGAATAAAAAATGATTCTTACTTTAATATTTCAAGCAGTAAACACAGAAGTCGTAGAAGAGGTAAATTAAGCAAGGATTACCGCCCTCCGACTCATATTGAACTAATAAGCCACATAAAAGACAGAAACTTCTTACCAATGATATATTTCTCTTTCTCTAGAGATTCATGTGTTAAGAAAGCTACAAAACTATCGAAAATATATGATTTCACAACAAACCAAGAAAAGTCAAAAATCATTAGGATATTCAATTCTAAAATAGATAAATCATTATTGACTTTGGACTCAGTTAAATTAGTTAAATCAGTCATAACAAAGGGTATTGGAATTCATCATGCTGGATTACTGCCGATACTAAAAGAGATTGTGGAAGTTGTTTTTTCAGAAGGTCTAATAAAGGTATTATATGCTACTGAGACCTTTGCAGTAGGAATAAACATGCCCGCCAAAACTGTTTGCTTTGATGATCTCAGAAAGTATGATGGGATTAGTTTTCGTTATCTAAACTCTAAGGAGTACTTCCAACTTGCAGGCAGAGCAGGTCGAAGAGGCATTGATAAAAAGGGATGGGACATTATAATGTTCAATCGAAGATCAATAAACGTTTCTAAACTAAAATCAATAATTTCAAAAGACATGGAACCATTGGTTTCACAGTATAAACTCTCATACAATACAGTACTTAACTTATTATCCCGATTTGATATTGATGAGATTAAACTTGTCTTAAAGAAGAGCTTTTATTACTTCCAGAAAAAAGAACATAATAGTCGTAGTAGAGCATTGGCAACCTTTGGTAATATTTTAAAAAAGCTAAAAACAATGGGTTATGTCACAGACGACAATAAGCTCACATTCAAAGGAAAATTTGCAAGTGGTATCTATTCCTATGAACTAATAATAAGTGAGATATTCTCATCAGACATTTGGAAGCAATTGGAGCCATACCAGATAAACATTACAATTGCCGCAATAATCTATGAACCAAGGTTGAAGAGTTACTTTAAATATCCAAAATCCAAAAAAGAATATCAAGAACTCCTAAGCATACTTTCAAAAAACGACTATGTCTATAAAAATATAAATAAAAAGAACCTTTTAAGGATGTTTCTAATCATAAAGAGATGGTCCGAAGGTTGTGAATTCGCAGAACTTCTTAATTATACTAACCTTCAGGAAGGAGATATTATCAGATTAATCAGACAAGTAATTGACTATGAGCAGCAAATAAAAAAATCATGTTGGGACTCAGATCTTATTGAGAAAATGAATGCCTGTATTCATCTAATAAAGAGGGACTTGTTACTGTTCGACTTTGAAAAAGAATCTGAATAACCTTTGAAAGTAACCTTTGAATGGTTAGAGAGAACCTAAATAAAAGTAATAACTAAAGGCAATAACTAAAAACAAAAAAACAAGAACAAAAATAATAATCAAAAAATAATAAACAATAATCAAACAAAGTCAATTGTGCATAACAATTGTGAATAACAATCACTAATCAATAATATTCCAAGAATCAATTTTAATTAAGCTTCTTTAACTTCATATTTCACTGTGGAGGAAAAGGATTCTTATTTGCTTTGTAATATCCTCTAATCTCTTCATTTATCTTACTCAAATCAACTTTATCAAACTCTTCTTTTGGATTGTATTTACATAAACCATCGAATAACCAATAACTCTTATCATTATTATAACTCTTGTAATCATTATAACTTTTGTTATTCCCAGAAATCTTGTTACTCTTATAGCTCTTATTACTCTTACTTTCTTTTATTTCTTTTTTCACATCTGAACTCAGAACATTATCCCTTTCTATTGCCTCTCTAAATCCATTTGCATAATCTACTATTAAAAAAGGATAGGACAGCTCTTGTGGGGGATTGCTACTACTGTCTCGATTTGTAAGATATGTTTCAAACATTGAGTTAATCACTGTTTCCATGTTACCATTCTTACCTAGGTCCTTTAACAGATTTGTAATGCCGTAATTATATGATAGGATTGCTAAAAGTTCATCATTTATTCCTGAACTTGTTTTTCCATTTCTTTTGTAGTGCTTCTTTATTCTCTCGTAATTAATCTTAAGTTCATTAATAGCAATCTCTTCACTTTTCTCAAGATTATTCAAATCAATCATAGAGTAACTCTTCTTTCCATCATTAAAGAAGTAATGGTAATTCTTATTAACATCTTCAACTGCGATTCTCTTAATTCCGAATAACCCATATGCTCCTGCTTTGTTATGAAATGGTTTCAAGATTTCAGCTTCGTTGAATCCTTTAGAATACTTCTCTTGCATTCCACCTTCAAGAGTTGCAAAAGCACACATAACATATGGATTAACATTCTCATCAATTGCCTTTTCAATTATTCTCTTATAAACATCGCCGTACTTCAAAAGAAGGTTATCAAAGAACTTGCGTCTGGTTTCACTCTCTGTCTTTGCTTTATGATTATAAGTAACTGATTGTTCTTGATAACTATTACTCTCTACTGGTTTATTATCTCCTTTTAGATTCTTTTTATTATTATTCTCATTTACCTTATCTTCAATGCTTATCTTTCCATTACTGAATGACTCAACTGCCTCTTTCACATTACTGTTTTCACTACTATACCTACTATCAATCTTTACAGCGTTTCCTGTATTACTTATACTACTTAAGTTAGTGTCAACTTTAGGTTCAGTAGTATAGTAGATACCATACGCACATAATGAGGCAATACCCGCAATTGCAGTTCCCATAACAATTTCTTTCAGAGAAGCCATTTTCTTTCACAAACCTTTTTATCATGTGAACAAATTATTAATTATCCTATTTTAATAAACCCATTTACAACATATCTTAATAATCTCTTTCATCTCATAATAATGATTTATTATCTTATTTTATCTTATTTATTATATAATTTGAACAAAGTTATCATTTGTAAGTAACAACTTATTTAAATAACTTTTGTTTTTTATTTAAAAAGCCAGCTTCCTTATACTCTTATTACAATTAGAATAAGTAGAATAAAAATCTTAATTAAGAAAAGGTAAAAAATAAAACAAAAAAAATAAAATCACTTAATTATTTGATTTATTTAATCACTTAAGGAGCTTATCGGATGTGATTACTGTTATTCCCTGAGTATCCTGATTTACCTTATTCTCTGTTGCTACAATCACCTTCACATTCTTTTTTGAAGCAATATAAATAATGTGCTTATCAACACTTCCATCAATAACCAGGGCATATATCTTTTTATCCATAGCACTTAAATTTGATTCAATCTCTTTTAGTGGTACCTTTCCAAGAATATTCGTTCTCTCATCAAGGAAATAGACCCCTTTTGATCCCAATAGTTTCTCTAACAGTTTCTTAAAAGTTGACATTTGTTCTTGACTTACTGTTTCCTTATGTTGCTGATTTTTCTGATTATTTTTTTGATTATTGTCCTGATATCTCTTTCTACTATCCTGTGTTCTTATACTTGAAATTGTCTTTCTATGGTTAATGTTGTTCTCTTGGTGTTTCTTTGCTTCTGCAATCTCCAACTTAAATTGTTCAGCAGTAATCTTTGATCTCAATGCCTTGTGCATTTCTTTTTTAGTTAACTCCTCAACCTCTTTTCCATCAGGAGCCATGCATACATAATCAACCTCTGCAACATCCAGTAACTGCTCGATATTGAGTATACCTCCTCTATCTCCATCAACAAAAGCTGTGATTGTTTTCTTTTTTGAAAGATCAGCAATTGTCTGTGGTACAGATGATCCATTCATAGCAATAACATTCTTGAATCCATGCTTAAGGAGATTAACTACATCAGCTCTGCCCTCTACAACTATAATGTCATCAGAATCTTTTATCATAGGACCCGCTGGAAGCTTATCTGGTCCATACTCCTGAATTTCCATAACCCTTACTGCTTGAGTAACCTCATCTGTGATTTCCTTACTTTCAGGACTCATCTCCTCCATCAACTGCTTTAAGAATGTCTTTGCTTGCTCTATAACATATTTTCTCTTTGATAATCTTACATCCTCAATCTTAGTGACAGTTATCTTTGAATTACAGGGCCCTATTCTCTGTATTACCTCTAATGCTGCTGCAATAATACATGTCTCGGCTTTATCGAGAGAAGAAGGTATTGTTATAGTTCCTTCACACTTACCCTTTTTTGTTTCAAGGTTAACCTCAATTCGACCTATCCTACCGCTCCTCTGTAATTCTCTTAACTCTAAATCTGCTCCTAACAGACCTTCAGTTTGACCGAAAATAGCTCCAATAACATCAGGACGATTAACAATTCCATCAACATTTATCTTCGCATGAATAATATATTTTGCAGATACTAAACTAATTTTACCCATATTCATCACCTTCTGTTTATATAGAACAAGCTTTTACTATTTGTGATGTGTCTGGGTTTTATCATATTTACACAACAGGCACTACTCTTATACAAAGAACCTATGCAAAATAGGAATTAAATGAATGAAAAGATGATCGTAAGAGTAACAAACATTATAAAAGCTTGTCCTTTTTAATTTTTATTTTA
>CAZZHT010000079.1:0-5448 GCA_964653825.1 uncultured Methanosarcinales archaeon | reverse complement strand
AAGGAAAAAAATAAATAAAAAGAATAATGAGGGTGATTTGACTCACACAATCCTAGAATTTTTCAAGATCTCAAAAGATGATCTTAAAATAAGTAAACTATTATACAAGAAAAAGTATTTTGCAGCCTCAATATATCATTTACAGCAATCAGTAGAAAAACTAACGAAAGCTTATCTTTTAAAGACAAGATTCATTGATAGAAAAGATTTGTCTAAAATAAGTCATAAAACACCTAAAGGCATCTTAAAAATCCTAGAAGATGAATCTATTAAAAAAGATATAAACATATTAGAAAAAATAAGTGGTACTACTCTTTAATAAATTGAATTAAATATTCACAAATTAAAAGACATTTCTTGTATGTAACTAAAAGAACACATAATCAAGTTTACCCCTCACATTATTTGTTACTATAGAATAACAAAAATAGAAAAGTATTTATAATAGTTCCTATTTCTTTAGGCACATGAAAAACACCAAAGACAAACCACAACGGTTAAGAGGGGACTTACGACTAATAGAAAATGTAAATAACTTTTTTAAGAGATTAAGTGCATTTGGATTTATAGCTTTGGCAGCCTATTTACCAATAAATAACATAAATGTAAATATCTCCCACGATATCTATGAGAAAGAAAATAATCGTGCCTACCAAATTAGCCAACTAATTGACTACAAACTCTTAGAGCACATACAACAGGAAAAGGGATTTGGAACATTAAAATCACCTAAATTCCAGATAGAAGAACCAATTCCAGCAAAGGAACCAATAGAAACCTTCTTCACAACAGATTTAAAAGGTATTGAAGAAGAAAATGAAACCCTTGAAGAAAAAATAGAATTCTTAAATAAAACAAAAACCCAAGTAAAAAAAGATTATAATAAACTAGAACAAATCTCAAATCAACTAAACAACAAAGACATCAATGAAAACCAAAAGGAAGCAATCTTTAATGAAATCTTCAAATTAAATCAAACCTATGAGAATCTCAGCTCTAAAATAACAGATTTAAAAACTAAAACCAACTTTTCCGACATTTTATCGGGTTTTTCAGATATCGCATCTTACTTTGAGTCAAATTATAATTCATCAAACACAGATGATGAAAACTATGTAAAAAAATATGGTTCTCCTATAGATTTCACCAAAAAAATCATAACACAAATAATTGGAACAGATAAAATCTTTGATTACATATCAATATATCCAATGCTCAAAGAAAATAAATACGAATTAGGGTACGAGGACTTTCTTAATGATGCGGTATTCTACGATAGTAAAATTGATTATATAAAAAAGGTCTTAGTAATCAGCCACGAAATAGGACATGCTATTGCTCAACAATCAGAACAGAGTTATGCAAAATTATTCGGGAGAGAAACAAATAGGACCACCATAATGGAAGAGGCCTCAGCTTATGCCTTTGAAAACGCTGTACCTTATTACATTAAGGATAAATCAATGAGAGAAAAAATGCTTCAATACCTCAAAACTTATAACAGAGATTTTATATTGAACTTTTTTAAAGATAAAAAAACAATAGATTACCAAGACCCACACGAGTTAGGAGTATCAATAGCAATTGCAGCAACAACATACTTTGAAGACCCAAAACAAGCATTCAATTATATCAGTAGAAGAACATTAGATGAAGTCAGCCCAAAAATAATGGATATCATATATAATGCAAAAGAGGAGTATCGAAAACAGGGAATTCTAAAAGAAAGAATCAATCAAACAGCAGAGAAAGTCAGTGATAGCATAGATTACATAATTAAAAAAACTAAAAAAATATCAGAAGAGAGAGCAAAAGCAATAGAAAATAAATACTCATTTTAAAAACTTTTAAAACCAAATTTTTAAGACCAAATAAAAAAGATAGACAGTAAGGAAATATATTATAAGTATACGAGAGCAGAGATATTATGAGAAATATCCTAACTCCAATAATAATGGACAAAAAACTAAAAAATTCAACAATCAGATTAAGATTAATAATATCAATTGTTATAATTCTAGGAATTACTATTTTGTTTTTCTTTCCAAAACCAGAAACCAACTTCCTTGCTTACTCAATCACAGCGTTATCTTTTATAACACTCATCATATTTTTAATAATCATAGAGAGAAAGAACTGATAAAGAACTGTTATTGAATTAATAAACATTAAAACCAATTCTTAAGTGTATTTGTCTCAGAAACATTTAATTTTTATTTTTAAAAGGTGACTTTCTATTATTAATTTTTATATTTAACTTCTGATATTTTTCAAAAACCTCATTCTCTTTTCTCAAGTACCCTAATTTAACTAACTCCTTCCTACTAATTGCCCTTATCTCTCCCTCTCTCAAACTCCCCAAACTAATACTTCCGATTCTAATCCTAACCAAATCAAGAACTCTATAACCCAAAAAGGCAAAAGCCCTTCGGATAATTCTCTTTTTACCATAACCAATAGTAACCTCAACTTCATTACCACTAAAAACAACAGAATATGGTTTAAATAAATCCTCTCCTAAATCATCCTTAACCAAGAAGCCCTCCTTCAATACCTTAGCATCCTTACTATCAATCACAGAACTCAAAACAACAGCATAAATCTTCTTAATACCATTTGAGGGATGCATAATAAAATTAGAAAAATCACCATCATTCGTCAAAAACAACAAACCCCTTGTCATAAGATCCAACCGACCAACACTATAAAGATGATAAGCTCTTAATTTAGGATATCTGTGATAAAGATAATCAAAGATTGTTCTTTTCTTATCCTCATTACTACAAACCAGTCCCTTTGGTTTATTAAAACAGAAATACACCTTCCTCATCGGCCTAACTACCTTACCTTCAACAGAAATAACATCACTCTGAGGATTTGCCTTAGCACCCAAAGAAACAACCTTACCATTAACCCTTACTTTACCTTCCTTTATTAACTCCTCTGCCTTTCTCCTTGAACAGTAACCGCTATTAGAAACAATCTTTTGAATCCTCTCTTTTTTCTGAAATCCTTCTTTATTCTTTAATGACATTCTAAAAAAGGGTATTAATCCCAATTTACAAACTTTTTTATTTTATATTACATTTAAATTTCATAAGATTTAGAAAGAAAACAAATTTATAAAGCAAACAAAAATAAATAACAACAAAAATGAACTAAACAGAGAATATATAGCAAGAAATAATCCAAGGTAAGAAACTGATTTCACTTACTTAAAAACACTTACTTAGAAAAACAAAATTAATAGATAACAAACCAAAAGAAATAAAACAAAATAAAAAGTAAACAAAAAAACCAAAACAATCATTACTTTTCTTAGCAATCTTTTCTGTTATTGCTTTATTATCTTATTATGTTATTGCTTTATTACGTTATTATGCTATTACGCTATTACGTTATTACGTTATTATTTTTCTCCTATGAGATTGTCACGACTTTATTTTCTTAGTTCTTGCTCTTGCTACTCTTGCCACTTTTATTGACTTTGTTGCTCTTATTAATTTGAACTGCCAAAATCACTAACAGTATAATAATAATCACTAAACCAATTACTGCACCTATTAAAATACCTATAAAATAGGGTGTATTAGTAAAAGGTGTTTCTCTATAGATATATTCCTTTGCTTCTGTTTGATTTACTTTACTTGACTGATTAGTGGTCTTAGTAGGCACGGGTGTTACCTCTTTTTTAACACACATTCCATCACTACAGACACTGTTGTTCCCACAATCATGCTTCACTGATTTTGCGATATCACCATCACAATACCACTCAGTTAATGTGTTTCCAGAACAACTATCAACATAAGTATAAGGAGTTCCTTCATATAATCCTGCGACAGTACCCTGTGTAAAAAAATCCAAACCCTTATCACTATCGACACAGTTACTTGGTTTCGGAGTCGGAGTTGGTGTTGGCGTAGGTTTAGGGCAAACAACACTTAACTCAACTGTCTTAGTATCAGATAATACTGTATTACCGTAATATGCGTGGAGTGTTACGTTATAATTACCATCTCTAGTCCCATTAGGTATCTGATAAGTATATTGATAATTGTAAGCTGAATTCGAAGCGTATGAACTACTAGGTATACTGATATCGCTATCAGAATGATCAAGTTTCAGATTAGAGTTATAGATTTTTACCTTAACCTTATCCTGATCAAAGTAACCAATATTTAAAATATCTGCTGAAAAAGTAACATCTTCACCGCATTTTACTGATGTAGGAAATACATCAAAGTTCTGTGTGTACAGCTGATTTGGTTTTTTCTTAACATCAATATTAAAAGTATATTTCTTCGAATAATATCGATTGTATGAATCATCACCAGTTATCACAACACTTGCTATATAATTACCCTCATTAATAACTGCTGGAACATCGACATTCAGATTCAAAAGTATATTCCCCTGTGGAGGTATAACAACATAGTTCGTCTCATTTTGGTAATTATCCATTCCATTATCCAAAAAATTAGGTATGCTTACTCTTACAACAACATCTTTAAGGTAAACACCACTAGAACTGGGATAGTTATTTCTAACATCCAGATGTAATTTTATCTTTGAGGTTGGATTCACATTCATAGTACTGCCATTAGCTAAGGATGAGTACCATCCATCAACATAAGCCCCTATTGAATTCACAATAAGCACGGGTCTTTCTGTAACATTTAATGCATAACTCTGTGTTGTATTCACACTACCATCAGAAACCATTACAGTAAGATTATAAACCCCGACATTTCGAGGAGTCCAGCTAACTTTCCCAGAACTCGAAATAGTTGGCTTATTTGTTCCTGTTGTGTTTGTAATCAGATAATACTTTAAGCTATCCCCATTTACATCTGATGCAGTAACTTGGTAAGTATAACTCTCATTTGCATACCAACTAGTTATTGGACTTGATGTTATTTTTGGAGCTATATTAACCTTATTCACGGTTAACATTGTCTCGGAAGAATCACTACTGTTGTCATCTGAGACAGTGAAATTTAAATAATATTTTCCTGCATCCTTAAATCCAGGTTTCCAACTAAACTTACAGAAACCATTAGTACTGTTCGTTTGATTGTTTTTTAATTCAGCACCCTTAGAAATGAGGTTAATAGCAGTTGTATTCTTCTTTGCATTCAAATTACAACTAACGCTCCCACTAAAGTTACCATAATATTTAAAGGATATATTTATTGTCTTATTTTCATTAATCGAATAAGAACTTGACAACGTTGCTTTGTTTATATAAACAGTTGCATTGGCAACGCCCACAACAATAATTACAAACAACAGCATAAAAGCGGTCATTAAAAGCACATTTTTTCGTACCAAACCCTTCTCGTTTTTCATTTTGAATCCTCCTTTTTATTCTGTTTTGATGAGCAACATAATCATACTTAACAACATCATAAACAACAGATAATTTAAACAACTAAATGACTAAAT
>CAZZHT010000078.1:0-5511 GCA_964653825.1 uncultured Methanosarcinales archaeon | reverse complement strand
AAAATGTTATTGAATACAAGGTTTTCAAGTAACCATCCAATGTCTTCGCTTGCTCTTTTTGAGATGTAGTTGATGAAAGCATTATCAATTACGTAGAATTTTTTTGGATTTCTTATTTGCTTTTTTAAACTGAAGTCATAGCTGTTTATTGTTTGTCCTAAATATGTCTCAGTGATGTATGTGAGATATGCTTTGATAGTGTTGACACTCCCAAAGTCAACTATCTTTTTTAGTGAGTTGTAGGTGAATAATCTTCCTATGTTTGTTAGTAAGTAAGAGTACAGTTGTTTTAGATTTGTAAAGCTGTCAATGTGATGTCTAATTACTATGTCTTTTGTAATTATATCTTCGTAAACACGATAGATGATTTCCGCATCATTGTATATTAAGAATTCAGGCATTCCTCCTTTTATTAGGTATTCTTTGAAATATTTTGAAATTTGTGCTCTATCTTGGGTTGTGTATGTTGACTTATAATCATAGGATTTCAGTTTCAAAAATTCCTTGAATGAGAAAGGTTTAACTACAATATTGATATAACGTCCTGTTAGTTTGTAGGATAATTCAGAAGATAGTAGCTTTGAGTTTGAGCCAGTTATTATAAACTTGAAACCCATATCAACAAATCGTCTTACAAAGGTCTCAAAATTCTTCACATTTTGAATTTCATCTATTAAGAAAACCTTTTTATTTCCAAAGAGCTCAATGAGCGATTCATATATTGTGTTGAATTCATTTGCTTTGAAATCAAAGAACCTTTCATCTTCAAAGTTGATATAGTAAAAATCTTTGTCTTTGAAATATTTTGAAATTATCTGTCTTAGTAATGTGGATTTGCCTGATCTCCTTATTCCTGTGATTACTATTACATGAGGCAGCTTTAACTTTTGTTTAATCTTTTTTAAAATTTCCCTTTCAATTCCATAAGGTTTTGATATTATTAGTTCTCTTTGTTCTGTAAGAATCTGTTTTATTAGTTCTTTTGATGTCATGTTTTCAATGGTAATGAACAAAACTATATAAATGTTTTCAATGGCAATGAAAACATTTTGTTTTGAGTGGTGGAAAATCAAAAGCTGATTATTCCTTTGTTGATGAAACTTGTAAAGGAATCAAGAAGTTGGCTGAATTTATCTTTTTTTAGAAAAATGATTTCTTGACTTCTTTCATGAATGTCTTCTTTGTTTATTCTTAAGAGTCTATCACATAGAACAACTGTTTCCCTGTCTATGTTAAAAATCTTTGAGTCATCTCCATCAATATCGTCGTTCGTGATGTCTATCCCAAAGTTTAATCTGAAGTAATCACTACCATTTGATTTCATCGAGCTTAGGACAAAAGCATTTAATGATTTTGATTTCTTGTTATAACTTTCTCTTGAGCTTACTATGTACATATGGTTCTTTGAGTTCATGTCTTCTTTGCTATAATTTTTTCCTTCTAATCCACAGTTTGCCCATATCATCTGGCGTTTTCTTTTGGTTTCTGTGTAGTTCATTTTTGGTACTTGAATAATGGCATTTTTGATTTACTCTTTATTCTTTTTTTGAGTAATAATATACTTGATTTTGAAATTCTTGCATCTTCTAGCATTGAAAACATTGCGGTTCTTGAAATAGGTATGTTCTTGATTTTATCTGTTATATCAAGCATTGCTTTGTTTAAATCTTTTATGTCTTTACCATTTATGATGTGTTTCATTTTAGGAGCCATGACTCTACCTCTGAATAAATTTTTGCAATGTATTGTTTTTTGAAGTCTGATTTGAATTCATGAACTTTGTCTATTATTGCTTCTTTATCTTTTAGGTTATATGTCTTTGAGACCAGATGAATTGTTGAAGCAACTTCAAGAAAATTAATGTCATCTTTTTTGTTGTTGATGATTCTTAAGAATTTCTCAAATTGTTTTTCTTTTTTAGCATCTTCGAAGAATATTGGTTTTGCTTTATTAAAGTCAGACACAGAAAATGCAACCTTTGTTAGTTGAGTGGAATATGGTCCTCGTAAGTACATTGAGTAGGTGAACCCTAAGTTTATTCCATAGGCCTGAATGAGGTATATTATCTTCTGTAGTTTTAATCTGTTGTTAAAAGTTGATAGGTCAAAGGTTTTATAGACCCTTTTTATTATTCCTCCAAGAATTAAAGAGTTCATATTATCTTTGTTGTTTTTGTTATTTATAAAGTTTGTGTGTTTGTTTTTGTGTTTTTTATGAGAAGGGTTTTATCAAAATTAGGAAACAAATACAAAAAGATTTATATTGTGAGGATTGATCTTTATATTAAAATGAGTAATAAACTCTATGTTGATACAAATATTATTATTGATGCTGTTGAGAATCGAAAGAATCTTTTTGGTAAAAATATTGGTAATCCCGCGATTGATCTTTTTTATGTTGCGCTACAATGTAAGTATTACTTGATGATTTCTGATTGGACTCTTGAAGAACTTTCACATTTGAGAAAAATTAGTTCTTTTAAGAGCTTTTTTGGTGTGCTTAAAAAGAAGATTGTTAGAGTGACTTATTCTGTCTCTGATGTGAATGATGCTAAGATCCGATCAAAAGAAAATACTGATGATGCTTTACATATTATTATTGCAGAAAAGGAGGGGGCTGATTTAATAGTTACACGTAATATTAAACATTTTAGGCAAATTGGTACAAAAATACCAATAAAAGTTCCTGAAGATTTAGTTTAGACCAGCTTGTTCTCTTAAGTATCTGTTAAATTCTTTTAGTCCTATTTGTTTTTTTAGTTTTTCAAGTTTTTTCTTTTCTGTTTTTTTGGATAGTTCTATTTTTGATAATGCCTCATATAACTCTTTTTTCTTTTGATCTTGGGGTATTTGCATTTGTAATGTTGTGCCCAATTCAATAATTTCATATTCTTGCTGAGAGATTTCTATGCTGAAGAATGTTTTTAGAATTTCTTTTGAATAGTATTCGCTTAAATCATTTTGGAAATTGAATAGTGCTATATATTTCCAGATTAGCTGAAAGAGTTTTATCAAGTCAATTCTGTTATTTATTATTGTTTTGCCACTAGCTTTTGTTGTGAAATCTAACATTAAATCTTGGTATGAGTTTAGAATTGGTGAATTAT
This sequence comes from uncultured Methanosarcinales archaeon, assembly GCA_964653825.1. Classification (GTDB taxonomy): domain Archaea; phylum Nanobdellota; class Nanobdellia; order Woesearchaeales; family CAZZHT01; genus CAZZHT01. The sequence continues at coordinate 2,405 of CAZZHT010000078.1, read as the reverse complement.
TTATGGGTGACATTGAAGATAATCTTCTTATTTTCTTGAGTAGGATAAATAATGCTGATTTGATGTCAGAAATGCTTTTTGAATTGAATTTTTGGCCTTTAAATATTGAGAGTATTTCTTCTTTTAGTAAGTATATTTCTTTTTTTGATTGTTGATATTGAAGTTCTTTACTCTGCCAGGCATATTTGTTTTTCGCATACTTAGATGTTGTTTCTCTAATGACTGATTGGGTTTCTTTTGATAGGTCACCATAGTATTTATATTCTTTGGAGTTATCGTAACTCATTACTCCTATTCCGCCGTAAATGTACCATCCACAGGGAATATTTAGTTTACATTCTTTGATAACTTCGTATGCTATTTTTTGTGTATGTGTTCCTAAAAGGGGTTTGTCTGTTAGTTGTTTCCAATTTTTTCTAATTAGAAAGTATAAGGAGTTGAATTTTTGTTCGGATTCTTTGTTCAATGGAAGACCAAAGTAAGTGTCTTTTCTATATGAAGGGATCAAGGTAAAAGTTCTATTCTCTTCGATGAGTAGTTTGCTTTCTTTAAGAATTTTTAGGTATTTTGAGACTGCTGCTCTATCTAGGTTTGTGTCACTGACTATTTCTTTTATTGATTTTGGACTTTCTTTTAGGCTTTTTATGATTTTTCTTAATAACTCTTGTGTTGAACCCCTTCCCATATCTTTGGTTTTGTTGTTGTTATTTAAAAACTTTTTTATTTACTTTATGGTAAATAGCAACAATTTGATCTATTTGGTTGTGTTTCTATGTTTTTTTTAATGGATTATTGAGAAGTTACTATAAGCAAAAAGGAAAGATTAAAATAAAAGATGATCCCTCATACATAAATGTAATGCAGGGCATTAGAGAGGATTTTTATTCTTATGAGGAAATTTCAGATGGTCAGATTAGAAGATTTAAGCGGAAGTGAGAGAGCAAAAATTGCAATTGAGGAGTTAAAAAAATTCAATAAGTTGGTGAAGGGTCATAGAAAACTCTTAGAAGCTATGGGGCGCATGTAACTAATTTTGGTGAGAACTGACTTCTTAAATCTTTAATCATTGTTAAGTGAGATTCTTATGATTACATTATCTACCTTAAATTTTTCAATGTTCATCTTTGTCATTGTATTCTGCTTTATCTCTATAGAATTATTTAAATGCCTAAATTGTGAATATTTAATTATTTATTGGATTTTCATCTTTTTTTAGAATTCTCATGATTTTTTCAAGGGCTTTTTTGTTACTATCCCATTTAAGAAGCTTTTGTGCATTTTCGTAGTTAGCCCAGGTGTATTTTTCATGTTCAACATAGATGTTTTTGTTAAAGGTTATTTCTGTTTTGGGCTTAACCTCAAATGCGAATACATGCTCTGTTAATGGTGGTATTTTCTTTCCTGTCAAATAATGTTTGTCAATTGTGAATGTGTAGAATTCGTCAAATTTTTTTATGATGTCTTTTTCACTTATCCCTGTTTCTTCATGTAATTCTCTTAGTGATGCTTCTTTTATCGTCTCATCTTCAACTCCACCGCAAGGGGGCTGCCAGAATCCGCCTTTTTCTTTTATTCTTTTTAGTAGGAGGAATTCGTATTTTCCCAAGTTTTTTCTGAATGTTATACATTCAACCTGATCTGTTCTCATTTGGGCTCACCTTTTTTGAAAAAATATCCAGTTCAAGAACTTTGCTTTTCCTGCCAATCACAAGCTCTTGAGGATAATGCACTTGCGATTAAACAGATTTCTGGATCTGTATATCTTTTGAAGTAATCTGTTGGATATTTGTCTTTTATTGAACCAACCTCACTATACATATCTCCTTTTCTTCTTGAAATCAGTGTGAATGGAATCAACTCATGTGTATGTTAAAATGCCAAAGTTTGAGTTTAATACAGGTTATTCTTTTAAAAAATATCTCAAAAATTTGGGTATGAATGCAGCTTTTAATTCTAGTGAAGCGGATTTTTCTGGTATGACTGAAAATGAAACTAGTTCTAAACCATATATTAACTCGGTTCTTCAAAAGGCCTATGTTAAGGTTGATGAGAAAGGAACAACAGCTGCTGCTGCAACATCAATATCTTTTGAGATAGGAGCAATAGCTGTCCATTATGTTAATTTTATAGTTGATCGTCCGTTTGAATTTGTGATTGTAGATAAAAAGACAAGAGCTATTCTGTTTATAGGATTGGTTAAGGATCCTCGTAAATCTTAAATGTTATTTTTTATTTGGTTTTCAATAACCATTTCCAAACTGGTTTTACCGTTATGTTGTCTATTGTGTCCTCTTGATCATAGGTTAATAGTAGTCCTTTTTTTAGTTTGAATTCTTTCATTGCCTCTTTGAGTCCTTTTAGTTCTCTCTTTTTATTGTCTTCGTTTAGTTCGTAACACACTTGTA
>CAZZHT010000077.1:0-5530 GCA_964653825.1 uncultured Methanosarcinales archaeon | reverse complement strand
TCACATTATATTTCTATGTTCCTCATGTCACATTCATATTAGTCATTATGTTGTATTTAAAAAACAATAAAAAGGACACTGGATAACTATAAAAATTATAAAGAACATAATTACAGAATTTTCACAATTCAGAAACTAATTTAAATAAACCCCAACTCCTTAAAATAACCGTAAACCCATCTTATTTATTTTTGTTAGCTTTCATATGATTTTTAAAGAGGGAGGTTTTAAAAAAGATTATTTTTTAGATAGCTTATCTTTATTATAGTTTATCTTTATCTATTGTAATCACAGGTGACCATAATGTTCTTCAATATCGGTAAAAATACAAATAAAGAAGACAAAGAGAATAAAAAAAGTGAGGAAAAACAAGAGGATGAAAATAGTAACACAGATGATGAAACCACTACTAATAGTGCAAATACTCAAGATACTCAGAACCAAAAAGACGATGTAGAAGTCGTTAAAAATAAGATTATTGAAGTTCTAAAAGATATTTATGACCCCGAGGTTCCTGTAAATATTTATGATTTAGGACTTCTTTACGGCATAGATATTGACACCAAGAATAAAATAATTGAGTTGTCCATAACAATGACATCTCCCACTTGTCCTCTGACAGGAATGATCTTAGAAGATGTAGATTTTAAGGTTAAGAAAATGCTTAACGATAACAATTACAAATATGAATTGAATATTGACCTTGTATTTGATCCTCCGTGGACTCCAGATAAGATGAATCCTGAGATTCGACAACAGTATGGTTTATAAAATTAAAAAATCATTCTAAAAATAATAGCTACTTTAAAAAGGTGATAATGTGAGTTTTAATGATGATAAAACAGAAGTTAACCCTGAATCTGAATCAAGGAGCGAACCTATTGAAATTAATAATAACGAAAAATTAATAGGGGTTATCTCTGATACTCATAACAACATTGATGAAACAAAAGAGGCCCTTAACTTTTTTAAGTCAAAAAACATACATACTATTGTTCATTGTGGTGATCTCACTTCTCCAGATATGGTTCTCTTATTTAAGGACTTTAGGTTTTTTCTATCTTTAGGAAACGGTGATAGGTCTTTTAATGAAATAAGTGAGAATATAAAAAAGATTAATGGCAAAATGTTTAGTGTTTTTGGATTTTTTGAGTTTAATGGAATCAGAATTGCCGTGACTCATGGTCATCATAAAGCCATCTTAGATAAACTTATAAAATCATCTGATTTTGATTTAGTTTTGACAGGGCACACTCATCGAATCCGTTATGATGTTATAAATGATGATAATGGAAAAAGTAAGGTTATTGTTAATCCTGGAGCCCATAATCCCAGAAACACCCGTGATTTAAACAGAGATGTTGGATTAATTGAGATTAACAATCAGGATGAGAACAAAAAGAGGATATCTGTAAGATTCTATAACCTTCTATATAAAAAGTACATTAATTTAGAACAGAACTTATTTTAAAACTTGTACTTTATCTACTACTTTATTTACTGTGCTTATATCTTTTTTTTCACTTTTTATCTCTATTTTTTATTTCTGTAGTAATCAATTCATTTAATTTCCTACCATCAACCTTTCCATTGAATTCCTTCATAATTATTCCAATTAATGCTCCTCTCGGTATGTTTGGATTTTTATTTAGAACTTCCTTAACCTTCTTAATTAATACCTTTTTATCAACAAGATAATAATCCTTGAAAATAACTTTCTCTCCACAACCCTTTTTCCATAGAATTTCATCGACACTCTGCTTTGATATCTTTAATTTACTTATTAGTTCGAGAATAGTATCTATGAAATCAGAGTCAATATTTTTCTCATCAAAAGAACATTGATTACTCTTGCTACTCATGTTGATACTTGTTCTCTTTAATTCATTTATCTTAGAATAAACTAACATGGCAATGAAACTGGGCTTCAAATTACTGTATTTTCCTGTGAATTTTATTATTACCTTATCCAACCCTTTTTTCACAATAACCTTTGAGATATCTTTCTCAATTCCTAATCCAATTAGTTTTTTGATTCTATCCTCAATGGTTTCTGGTAATTCTACAATTATATTACTCAAATCAATTGGCGGGACATCTGTTTCAGGGTACATCCTTGCTGCTCCTGGCATAGGTCTCAGATAACTAGTATTACCATCTTTAAGTGCCTTTCTCACCTCTGTTGGAACTCCTAACTCTTTAATACTATTTAGTCTCTCAATAATTCTTGAAAAACTAATCAGAGAATTTCTGAAATCAGTAATAACAAAAACAAAAGCATCTTCCTCTCTCGTTATTTTAAGCATTTTATATATTGAGCTCACTTCACTATCAGAAATACCATAGTTAGGTAATTCATCAGAATGTATGATTCCTCTAATTGGAACAATTAAACTCACATAGTGGTACAAATCCTTTCCTAACCTCATTTCTGGTAAAATCTCAAACCCAAACAATCCCTTTAGGCCAGGAAAAGCCATCGCATAAACTCTCTTTTCATTATGAATAATCCTATCCTTTCCTTCTTTCAGATTTGTTTTTTTATTACTCTCCAAGCTATTGATTATTAACTTGGACTTTGTTTCCTTAAAAACAGATGTAACATCAACAATCCTTCCTTCTAAATCTTTGTATGAAGCCCTCTGAAATATGTCTTTGATTTCCCTATTCTTCTTAACCAAATCATTTATTTTCTCCTTAACCTGAAGGAATCTTAACTGTCTCATTGCTTCTCTCTTTGCAATCTTATTTAATAATGAAAGATCCTGTGCTCCCTTAATTTCAATTCTATTGCCATTCTTAATTGAAATGTTGACATCCTGTCTAATTGTACCAATACCCCTCTTAACCTTAACACTCCTCAACAGAAGTCCAATAGTTTCAACAGTATTTTTAACATCATTTGGGTTATGAATATCAGGAGCAGTTGCTATTTCAACCAAAGGAATGCCCAATCTTTCAAGGGAATAAATATCATAGTTGTTAGTTCTATCAATAATCTGAGCAGCATCTTCCTCTAAGCAAATAGTATCTATTCTTATTTTACTTGTCTCTTTCGTATCTGATTGAACCTTTTCATTACTTATTTTTTTATTCACCTTTTCGTTCTCTTTCCCAACAGCATTCACATCATTTTTTCTCTTAATGTCTATTACTCCATCAGTTGCAATCAAACCTGTTCTCTGGAATCCAGAAGTATTAGACCCATCAACAACAATTTTCCTCATAAATGACACTCTATCAACCCTTTTTGCCTTCAGCAAATCAACAATTTGAAGAGCAGTGTATAGAGCTTCTCTATTAACCTCATGAGGTGGTTCTTCATCAAGTTCAACAAGGCACACATTAGTTGTATCGTAGAAAAAGTCCTTTTTTTTCTTTAATTCATATTTAGCAGCAAGGTCAATTTCCCCGGTTTCTCCTTCAGAAACATTCAAATTTCTCTTGATAACTCTATTTAAATTACTTCCCGCACTATTGTTAATATAATCCATAACTTCATTAGAGTTATTGAAATCATTCAATTCGAAGTAATCATAGTCGAAGGAATTGCTAACCCTTTCTTTCGTTGATTTAGTTAAAGAATAACTCCTATTTCTACTGATTTTTTCTCTAACAATTTTGAGCCACTTTTCTTTATCATCATTACTGAAAGTAGGACTATCTGATTTACACTCACAGAACAACTTATGCGTATCCAGTTGTTGATGAATCTCAACTCCGCTTTTAAAACCAAGAAGGGAGAAATCAACATCATTGACATCATTACTGCTTAATTTATTCTTAACCATCAACTTGTTATAAACTTCATTATAATATCTCTCATCAAAAGACATATTATCACTTTCATTATTCGTTTTAGAACTATCTTTACTCTCCTCCATTTTAATCAATCTCACACTAACCAAGAAATACAAACCATTATTTAAACTTATCTTTACAGCTCTTACTTCTTATCACAAAAGTATTCTATAACTAAAATTAAATGTAATTGTAAAAACTAAAAACTAAATAAATAAGAAATAAGAAACACAATTATCAAAAAGGAAGTTGTCCTTTTTTAGTAACAAAAAATATTTAAATGATTTGTTACTACCCTTAGTTCACAGTAGCTTATGATACTCTTAAAGAGTCAGCATAAAAAAGTTTTTAAAAGAGAGGTTTTAATTAAAAATCAAGAAAAGGTGGAAGAGAATGTTAATGAAATCAATAAAAGATTTTTTTAAAAATGCAAAAACCGGAGCTAAGATAGGAATAACAACCGCTGCTATTGCTGCTGTATTAGGAATGGGAATGGCAAAAATGAGTTATGACACTTATTCGAAACAAGAGGAACAACAACGCACAGAGCAGTCAGCGGAAATGGCTAAATCAGCAATAACAAAATCATCAACACCAATAGTTTCCGTAGAGCCAAAAAGTGGATTGGACAATGTTATGAGAAATATAATGAATGAAAACAAAGGAATAGATGAAATAAATGAGGCAGTTACTGGACTAAATAATAAAGCAGATGAGCTTTGGCGTGAAGCCATGAACTTAGAAGAAAACAAAAAAGAAATGGGTAAAAAAGAATTTTCTAATAGAATGAGTCAGTTGAAGATTAATGCAAAAAAAGCATCATCACAGATGAGAGCTCTTGACAGATCATTTAAAAAAGAAACCCTTAGTTTAACCTTTAAGAAAATTGAGCATGCTTCCTTTTTAGATAGCAGACTAACTAGCTATCAAAGAAATCAGCAATATGTTAAGACTTTAGGAGATTCTGATGTGTTTTTAGTAGACATTTTGGGACTAGATAAGTTCTTAGAATCTTATGGTGTAACCAAACAGTCGTTTATTGACTTAGAGAACACAGTTATGGAGTTTACTAAGGATTACGCTCCATATCCTAATGTCAACATTACGCTGAACTCAAAGAACATTGGGACGAACGAAACAGGAAACGATTATTTTAGTTATGCAGTTAGAGTATTAAAAAATGCATTCAAAATAGGAGCCGCAATATATGATGGAGAACATGCTAATAGTACACTTAAAACGCCAAAAGAGAAAATGAATTATGGAATAATGAAATATGCTGTAGCATTTGCACTTAGAGACTCAATCCCACAACGTGATTTTGCAACAATTGACAATTCTATGCCATCAACTTACACTTTTAATTTAACAACACTAAAGGTAACAGCAGCTCTCACAACCTACAATTCAGATATTGCAAAAGACCTAAAGAAGGACATGAATGATTACATTAATCAGTACAACAAATTGTTTATTGAAAACAACATGAGCAAGGTGGAAGTACCTCTTGACGAATTCATTAAAACATTATACGATGTTTCCTACGATGGTCTTAAACCAGTATTCACAACAGATGCATCAAGCAGAGAATTCAAAGAGAGAAAAAAAGAAGCAGAGAAAAAGTATGAACGATTTATGGGATTCATGGTTGCATTAGCTGCCGAGGATCACTTTGGAAATTATTCAGAAACAATAGATTATCTTACGAAGACACCATATGAAAAGTTAA
>CAZZHT010000076.1:2928-5554 GCA_964653825.1 uncultured Methanosarcinales archaeon | reverse complement strand
AAGGTTAAAAATGGGAAAAAAATAAATAAAAGACAAAAAAGGTTGAATCTAAAAGTTGAAAGGTTGAAAAGTTTAAAAATTGAAAACAAAAATTAAAAACAAAATATAACTTTTATGAGTAATCGGTGTATGTGTAATTTATTATGTATATGTTATTTATGGATAGTATCTGTTAATCATCCTTGGAAATGGTATTGCATCCTTAATATGATCCAGACCACATATCCATTTTATTACTCTCTCAACACCCATTCCAAAACCACCATGAGGAACTGACCCATATCTTCTTGTGTCAAGATAAAAACCATAGTTCTTAGGATTCTCACCCTGTTCCTTTAATCTTCTTATAATTTCATCTAGTTTCTCCTCTCTCTGAGATGCACCAATGATTTCTCCATTTCCTTCGGGAGCAAGAAGATCATACCCTAAAACAACATCGGGATTCTTATCATCTTCTTTCATGTAGAATGCTTTTACTTTTTTAGGATAACGTGTAACAATTATGGGCACATCATATAGAGATACAAGCTTTTCTTCCTCGATGGTTCTTAAATCCTTGCCCCATTCTACATCATAGTTGAATTTTTCTTTTAACAATTTAAGAGCGTCATCATAAGTCATTCTTACAAATGGCTTTTTCAAGGTTGGTTCCAGTTTTGAGATATTTCTCTTTAATGTTTCCAGTTCTTTTTTGTTTTTATCTAATACAGATTTCACAATATATTTTATGAGATTCTCACCATAGTTCTGTAATTCCTTAAAACTTACCCATGCAACTTCCATTTCAGCATGCCAAAACTCTGCTAAATGCCTTGTGGTTCTTGATTTTTCAGCTCTAAAACTAGGGGCTATGCAGAAAATCTTTTCCAAACTAAACATCGTTGCCTCTGCATACAATTGCCACGTTTGAGAGAGATATAATTTTTTTCCGAAGTAGTTCACATCAAAGAGAGTTGAGCCCCCTTCTGCTTGCGTTGATTGAATTATTGGAGATTGGGTCTCATAAAAGCCATTTGATAAAAAGAATTCTCTTACAGCTTGAAATACCGTGCTCCTTATTTTTAGCACAGCGGTCATTTTTCTGCTTCTCAACCAGAGATGTCTTACATCATCTACAAATTCTCTGCTCAGGTCTTTTGTGATTGGAAAAACATGACTCTCTCCGATGACTTTTAGAGCATCAACATTTATTTCGTAACCTGTGGGTGCTCTTGGCTGTTCAACTACCTTCCCTCTTATGTAAAGAGAGGCCTCAATATCGACCCTTTTTTCAATCTCATTCCAAACATCTTCACCAAGCTTGCTCCTATCTGCAACACATTGAATAATATCTGAGCTATCTCTTAAGACAATAAAGGCAATCTTGTTACTTTTTCTAAAACGATATACCCATCCTCTTACTTCTACGGTTTCATTTACTTTCTTAAAGGATTCTTCAATTTTAATAAAATCATCCCACATTGTTTACACCCCTTTTGATACATACGGGTACGAACCTGTAAAGGTATTTAAAAGTTTCTTTTTATCTTTTGGTTCATTGGTTAATTTATTTCAATTAGATAGGTACTCTGAAAAAGTAATTGATTATAAAAGATTATAAGAGTTAAAAGAGGTTATAAAAGTAAGTTTACTATTAAATGTGACAGATTATTTTGTTTGATTAGTGATTTGTTATGAGCTTGTTAGAATTGACAGAGTGATATTGAGATTACAAACATTCAGAGATTACAAAAATTTATAAATTGATAAAAATAAATACCTTCTTATGAATAAGGATAGAGTTTGGGATTTTGTGATTTTGGGCATTATTGTATTAATTACAATAGCTATTGGTTATCTCTATATCAATAGTAATCAAAAGAGTCAGAAATTCACACCAATTCAGTTCAATATAATTAATAATTTGTCAAACGATTCAAATGTAAGCTGTACTCCTAATATTGTTTGTTTTAACTGGTCAAATTGCCACACTAATAATTTAAGATATAGAGAATGTTTCGATGTCAATGCATGTAAGAGTTATAATTTTACACAATCTCAAAAATGTGATTATTTTGTTGAAGAACACTGTAAGGATAATATTAAGGATTATGACGAGACAGATATTGATTGTGGCGGTAGCTGTGCACCCTGTGATATTGGTGAAAAATGTAGTCTGAACAAAGATTGTGGAAGAAATATCTGCAATCCTACTTCTAAGACATGTGTTAAAAAGCTAACACTCTATGAAAAGATTCAGCTTTTTTCAAAGACCAATCTCTATTTGTTTTCCTTTTTGCTGTTGCTAACACCTACACTTTTGCTTTTGATTCCTTTTTTTGTGGCTCTTTACTATTCCCAAAAGAGAGAAAAAGAAAAAAAGAAAGATGAAGCACTTATTACTTTTAGAGGTTATGTTAAACTATTTTATAAGTACCTTAAATTAAACGAGTTTTCTAGAAGTAAAGACGCATATTTCAAGGCCTTGGATGCATTGAGGCAAAGTAAAAAAGAAATTCCAAAATCAATTTATGATGAGGTTAAGGTTATGAGAAATGATTTCAAAGATATGATTAAAGAGAATAGCAAAGACATAGATACAAAGGATAATATTCCAAAGGATGAGTTTAATTTTGATAGTGATGAT
>CAZZHT010000076.1:0-2828 GCA_964653825.1 uncultured Methanosarcinales archaeon | reverse complement strand
TGTGGATTTGTACGTTAATTACTAATCGTAAACATATCGTTATGTCTTTATTTGATGATATCAACATTAAGTTATTCTAAGATTATCTCTTTGAAAAATTGTTTTTGCAAATGTTTAAAAATGATTTCTGTGTTTGTAATTTTATGGTTAACAGGAAACATGATTTAAATAATCTAGATGATTTAAATAATCTAAGCAAATCCAATCATCACTATGAGAACAATGAGGGTAATCAGTTTTATTGGAATGATGAATTTAATAATATGATTGGTTCAAAATCAAATTTAGAAATAATACTCTCAAAGTTAAAAACAATAGATGATGTTTCTATAACAAGATTGGAGCAGTATCAAACAGAATCAAGCATTGCAGCTGAGATTCTATGGTTTTTACATATGCATAAAGAATTAAGTAGTAAAATAGTGGCTGATTTTGGGTGTGGAGCAGGAATTTTTGGGATTGGTGCTTTATTAATGGGTGCAAAGTTCTGTTATTTTATAGATGTTGATGAAAGAGTCCTTGCAATTCTTAAAGAAAATCTTGAAATGTTAAAAATCAACAAAGATAGTTATGAAATAATTAATGATAATGTCTCAAACTTCAAAAGAAATGTGGATATGGTTATTGAAAATCCCCCTTTTGGAACGAAGGTTAAACACGCAGATCGTGTTTTTTTGGGAGCTGCATTCAATGTTTCAGATAATGTGATTAGTTTACATAAGAGTAATACATCTGGATTTGTTGAGGCATTTTCAAGGGATAATGGTTTTTATGTTAAGCTAAAAATCCCATTGAATATGAGATTAAAGAATACTATGAAATTTCATAAGTCAAAAATGAAACCAATTGATGTTTCTATGTTCTGGATTAAAAAAGTAAATGACACTATGAATTAGTAAAAATCGAAAAGGTAAAAAAATTAAAAAGAAAAAGAAAGGAGTAAAAAACGAGAAAGTTAAAAATAAAAAGAAAGTTAAAAAAATAATTATGTTTTTGTGGTTGAATTAGGAGGCATTAAAAACAGATGTGCTTTTAAGATATTCTAAAATGTCCCAAGATTTTCACAATGGATTTCTACATTTTTCCCCTGCAAAAACACAACTGTCACCCAATTCTTCTTCAATTCTGAGAAGCTGATTGTATTTAGCTAATCTCTCAGATCTACATGGAGCCCCACTCTTTATTTCTCCGCTACAGATTCCTACAGAAAAATCAGCTATAAAAGGGTCTTCAGTTTCGCCACTTCTATGACTCACCATAATACTCCATCCTGCAGATCTTGCGAGCTTTGCAGCTTCTATAGATTCTGTTACAGTTCCTATCTGATTTAACTTTAACAATAGAGAATTACAGGCCTTGAGTTCTATTGCCTTCTGAATTCTCTCAGGATTTGTTACTAAGATATCATCGCCAACTATTTGATATCTATCTCCTAATTCCTGTGTTATTTTGACAAAGTTATCCCAATCATCCTCTGCGAAAGGATCCTCTAAACTAATTAGAGGATAGTTACTAAGGAATTCCTTGTACATATTGTTCATTTCATCATAAGTGTATTTTTTTGTTTTTGTTTTATCAATTTTACCGCCAATCAAATAATGTTCACCATCGTAGAACTCTGATGCTGCTGAATCAATTGCTATTTTTATTTTACCCTCGTATCCTGCTTCCTTTATTGCCTCAGTAATCAACTTCAGTGGCTCTTCGTTATCTTTTAAATCAGGAGCAAAACCACCCTCATCACCCACATTCGTTGCATCTATTCCATATCTCGATTTTATCATGTTCTTTAACAGATGATAGGTTTCTGTTGCCATTTTCATTGCTTCATGAAAGCTTACTGCACCAACTGGAAAAATCATGTACTCCTGAATATCTAATGGATTCCCTGCATGTTTTCCACCATTTATTATGTTAAATGAAGGTGTTGGAATTACTAATTTCTGATTTTCGAAATCAAAACCATACAGTTTTGCAATGTATTTGTATAGTGGCAGGTTTTGACTCTTTGCACCTGCTCTAGCTAAAGCCATGGATACAGCGAGAATAGCATTTGCACCTAATTTTGATTTATTTTTGGTGCCATCTAATGAAATCATTAGATTATCTAATTCCTTTTGTTTTGCAGGATTCTTACCAATCAAAGCAGGAGCTATTATCTCTTTGATGTTATCAATAGCTTTCATTACTCCTTTACCCATGTAAGCTTTTCCACCATCTCTTAGTTCAACTGCTTCATGAATACCTGTTGATGCTCCGGATGGAACCATTGCTCTAAATAAACCATCTTCAGTGTAAATATCGCATTCAACCGTTGGATTTCCTCTTGAATCAAATATTTGCCTTGCGGTTATTTCTTTAATTTGAGACATCTTATCACCTTTTTACCTTTTTATTGTTTTATTTTTTAATATTTTTTTAACTTTATTAAATTAACTGCTTTGCTTATGTTATGCATGTGTTGGTTGTATCTCTTATGTATTTTACCTCTCTTTTCATTAGATTTTAGTTGTTTTTAGTTGTTACTTGTATTTTTATTGAATTTTACTTCTGTTTTTTCTTATTGTGTTTGATTTTATTTTTTCTTAGTAATTTGTTTAATTTAATAGATTTTATTCATATGTTTTTTGTCAAACTCTAATTATGTTTTGCTTTCCTTTTTTAAACTTATGATTTTTGATGAAATTATGAGCTTTTGTTTATGTTAATTAAGATATGAGAAATGAGAATTGATGAATATTTTATGAGATACCTTATGAAATCAGAGAAATCTTTGATTGTAAGAGGTAAATATAAGAAATAATATGGAAATTGATTATATCAGCAAG
>CAZZHT010000075.1:0-5577 GCA_964653825.1 uncultured Methanosarcinales archaeon | reverse complement strand
CATCGTAACCATCATAAATACAATCCTTGACAGATACATTAATCACATTAGTTTCTCCATAAACCAAAATATCATCTACGAAAAAGTTAATCCTTCATTAATTTAGTTTTTAATTCAATTTATTAGTTTAATTAATTTAATAATTAACCATTAAACCCCTTTTTCTTCTTTTCTACCTTTGGATAAGGATAATAAGTACCCCACCAAAACTTACAATTGTTGCAGTAGTAACCCCACACACCAAGCTTCCTAATACTCAACCAGGCACCACATCGTGGACATCTTTTTGGAACAAAAGAAATTATCTCATCAGAACCATCACTTTCAAAAGGTTTTTCCTCTTTTTTTTCATCCTTAAGAGTGCTTTCTTTGAGAACACTCACAATACTCGCTTTTTCATCTTTTGCTTTACCTTTCTTATTAATTTTCTTCTCAACATCTTTTTTATTAACTTCAACTATTCTTTCCCTCTCATCTTCAATCACACCTTCTTTCTTACTCTTCATCACACTTTCTTCCTTACTCTTAATCATACTTTCCTTCCTACTCTTCGTTATGCTATCTCTCTTAACAGCCACCATACCACCAATAAGTATATCAATTTTATTAAAAAGATTTTCTTTTTTAATATTTCCTGTTTTTGTTTTCTGCTTTTAGAAAATATTCAAAATGAGATAGAAAAAAACCTCCAATATCCTAAGAAATATATTGTTATTAGAAAAATTTAATTATAATAAAATTTTAAGAATAATAACCATAAAGTCAACATCACCAATATCATGCTCCAACAAAACACTCTCTTAAATCAGATTTTATATTAGGATAGTATCTTGCTTCATCTTTCAATCTTTTATCTTCAAGAGACGGGGGTATGATTTGAACAAACTTATCTCTAGCAAGAATCAATTCCTCCAATTCACTACCATATATTTGTTTTATCCTTTCCCGAGTTTCTGTAATCATCTGAGAATCACTTTTGGTCATGCCCTCAATTTTCTTTATAAACTCATAATCATTAAACAATCTCGCATGTTCGGATAAATCCTTATATTTAGTCATTAGTTCACCAGTGATTATCTTATGTTCCACAAGAATATTCTCTAAATCATAGCGTTCTTTAATTTGATTTACTAAATCCCTCATCTTAAAGAACTGATAATGGATAATATTTGATTGTCGATTATACTGTTTATGATTAGATTGTAATGACATATTATCTAATTGTTCATCTAAGTGCGTATTAGATTTCCCAGATATCAATGATTCTTTAAGTGATTCCTTCGACGATGCCTTTACATATTGAGAATAAAAATATTCATCATTGATTAACTCACTCAACAAATAAGGTATTCTCATAGCCACCTGAGAAATTTTAGAAAGAGTTAAAAAATTGTATTGATCCTTATTTTCTTCATAATAAGAATAAAAATCATTAAGGTTTTGTCTATTAACTTCTACAACGTTTATCTTACTTTTCATTTCACTCTCATCTTGATTGTATCTATCTGAAAATTGCTGAGTAGAGAACAGTATTAATCCTGATAATGTAGTTGCAATGTTACTCTTTGTTTCCTTTACAATCTGTTCAGGTAAAGATGTACGAGGGACAAAAGTGTAAAAAAAACCATTGTCCTGGATAACATCAATGATTTCCTCTGATAGATAACCGCCCTGCGAATAGAACCCTCTTGGATGCATATTTGAGAATTCCTCATTAATACTCTCATTGTCCTTATCAAAAGGCAAAACATATGGTTCGTTCTGCATTAAATTCATATAGTTGTTTGGAGAAATTCCATAGAGAAACTCATTATTAGGTGTTGTTGCAATTATTTCAAGTTTACTCCTCTCTAAAAGATCGATGATTTTTTTCAAGGCCTTAGCATCATTCTTATAAAGAAACTGCGATAACTCTCGAGAAAGAACCATTGAAACACTGATATCATTTTCATTTATAAAATCAAGAAGAGTATTATAATTCCTCAGAAAATTTTCATTATATTCCTTCATATCCTCAATTTTACCAACATTTTCAGAATAGTTTGGATTTATTAAAGCTCCGTATAAATTTTTATCATCCAAGTTAATCATCCCAAAAAACACACTAAAAAATCAGACGAGATACAATCAATAAATTCAGTAATCTTTAAATATAACACTTTTTAAACATAACATCTTTAAATATAACAACAACTAAAGTACATTAATCACAAAAATCAGCGAACATAGTAACCACTGAAAATAATAATAATAATCAAATACAAAAATACCAAAAACCATACTACTTTACATTATACTATCTCATTCTTTTATCTTAGAATATTTAAAATTTTCGTTTTTCCAATGTTAATTGTAATATCTTCCAATAACATGGATATCCTTTAGAAATACAAATTATCTTTCACAAACATAAATACTAAGATTAGCAGAGAACATCTATACAAATGAACTTTATAAACATGTTCATTTACACTTACTAATTTACACTTACAATAATCTTTAGATTTAACAATTATTTTCAGATTTAAAATAAGTTAATGTTTAAGTTAATGTTTAGATTCACAAAAAGTTATTATTTTTCATGACCTCTAAAACCCTTTATCTTATCAGCCAAATTTGACATACTAACATAAGCTTTTATGACTATCTTCTCAATTGAACTCATCTCTTGTAACCTATGATGTATCGCCAGATTCAAACCGAGATTATCACAACTTGAATAACACCCATTATTATCTATATCATTCCCAAAGAGTTTGAAAAAAGGATCCTTAGGATTGTATCGAATGGTCTTTTTCCTAAAATACCACTCTTTCCCATTCAACCATATATTCTTTATTGAATCCTGATAAATATTCCCAATAGAATCTTCATTTACATTTCCCAAAACAACTTCTCTCCTCCAGTCCATACAACAAGGAATAACAGTTCCATCATATAGGATATGAACCATTTCATTAGTCCAGATTGACTTACAGCCATGGATTGTTTTATGATGTGCTCGTGGAATCAAGCTCGAATTTCCAGCCCTACTATTTGGATGATCATAGTAGCGAACCTCATGGACATATTGTTTCTTCCAGAAATCAATCATATCGTTTCTTTCGTTTTCTGACAGAAAATTAGGTGTATTAGTTATATTGATATTAATATAATCTCTCGGCTTTCCATTTTCCTTTGCCATTTGTATAAAATTAAGTATTGCACTCTTTGTTTTCTCATAATCCAAACCCATTATTTTTCTGTAACTCTCAGTGGTATTTGCCAAGATACTAAACTCAATATAATCCAATCTTGAATTAATTATCTGATTACTAAGAGATTCATTCAAAAGAGACCCATTTGATACAATATGAACAATAGTATCAGGGTTCATTTTCTTTGTATAATTTATTTTATTAACAATATCCTCATCCATTAGGGGCTCATTCATCAGATAGAGAAGAATTCTCCTCAGATGATAATGACTTAATTCGTCAATTATTTTCTTAAACAACTCTTTACTCATCTTTCCCTGAGATTGAGTGTTTTTTGTATCCCTATAAGGACAAATCAAACAGCTTGCATTACAGTAGGATACCGTCTGAATAGTTGCATATTTAGGATAGCTAAGAGTCATTTTAATTCACTTCTACCTTTTTTAAGAAAGATAATTTCAAAAATAATCAAAAAGAAAGGTACAATCACTGGTTTAATAGTTTTTTTAATATGAAATATTAATAAAAAACAGTAAGAATTAATAAAAATAGAAAAAGAAATAAAACAAAATATACTTTAAATCCTATAAACATCAAAGGGGTTTTACTCTTGCTTCTCTTCGTTTTCTTCCTCTTTAATATCCTCATTCAATAAATCTTCATATGATTTGTTGTACTCTTCCTCTGTAATTACATTTTTCTTAATCAATAAATCTATTAAAGCATCAATCTTTAAATGAGATTCATATAACAAATCATTCATATCTAATTCTTCTTCATCATCATTCTGATGTTCTTTTGCATTTTCTTCCATTTTCAGTACCATCCTCTTTTATTAAGATTTTATGCTAATGTAGTTTCATAGGGTTTATATTTTTTGTGTTTTTTAATTCTCACTTATCATTACTCTCCTTGTAGTCCTTGAAGGCCCTTACCATACTTTCAATAACTTGTCTTGGATTATCTGACTTAGTTATTGCGGAAGCAACAAGAACACCCTCTGCTCCAAGCTGTAAGGCCTTTAAAACATCATCATAGGTCTTAATACCTGCCCCACAGAGCACTGGAAGATTTTTTATTTTTTTCACTCTGTCAATAGTGTCAGTGATTATAGATGGTTCAGCCTGAGAAACAGATGTATTCCCCGCAATCAGCTCAGGTGGCTCAACTGCAATAATGTCTGGAGAGAAGACAGCAATACTCTCAGCAATTTCAGAGTTAGTTGAACAAACAACAGTAATCATATCATTTTTCTTAGCAATACCAATTGACTTTTCAATAACATCAACCTCTAATCTATGTTCAGAATGATTAAGAATTGAACCAATGGCTCCGTTTTCCCTAATATCTTGAGCAAGGACAAATCCAGTATTATGACCATAATCAATAGCATCAAAGTGCTGCCCTATGACAGCTATATTCTTAACCTTTCTTGAAACCCTATAAATATCACCAGGTTGCACAGCAACAACAATATTTTCATTAGTATTTTCAGCAATCTCATCACATATTAATGCAAGTTCCTCTGCTTTTTCTCCTGTTGCTTCTTTATATGTTTTAAAATTCACAATAAGCATAGGGTACCTTAAGAATTCTTTTGCGCTCTTTTTTTCGCTTCCCATTTTTCACCTCTCTTACTTTTTTATTTTCTATTTCTTTATATTGTTTTTGTTTTTTTAAACATCATATTTAAAAGTAAGTTTGTAAACACCTCTTTTATGATGTCTATGAACAAGAAAATCTCTGAAATTTACAAGATTCTCTACAACTCATACAAAGCACAGGGCTGGTGGCCTCTTTTAGAGCTTGAAGGAGTCAATCCAACCAAGACAGGAAGTATAAGAGGTTATCATCCCAATGATTTCAGTTACCCAAAGAACGAATCTCAGAAATTTGAGATTTGTATTGGCGCAATCCTAACTCAAAACACCTCATGGGTCAATGTAGAGAAGGCCCTAATAAATCTAAGAAAGAAAGGTTTATTGGGAAAGGACAAAATAAAAGCAAATGCTCTCGATACAATTAAAGAGTGTATAAAGCCCGCAGGTTACTTTAATCAGAAGGCCAAAAAACTCATTATTTTCTCTAAATTTTATAGAAAATTAAAAGGTAGAACACCTTCAAGAGACGAACTTCTTTCAATATGGGGCATTGGCAGAGAAACGGCTGATTCAATATTGCTTTACGCTTATAAGGTTCCAATCTTTGTTGTTGATACTTATACAAGAAGGATAATGTCCCGAATGGGCTTCATCTCAGAAAATGAAGATTATGATTCAATTCAGAAGTTATTCATGGATTCATTAGAAAAAGATTACAAAACATATCAAGAGTATCATGCCTTATTAGTGGAGCACGCCAAAAGGCATTGTTTAAAGAA
>CAZZHT010000074.1:0-5659 GCA_964653825.1 uncultured Methanosarcinales archaeon | reverse complement strand
TATTAATTTGATTCGAGCTTCTCAGCCAAGCCTAACAATGATTAAGCGACTTCATCCCCTGCATGTGTTCACCAAGATTTTACACTCAGCAAAATTTATCTTAATCCTGATGCATAGGACATTTGTGATTGTGCCTAGCAGATTCTATAAACTTCAACATTTTAACTAAAATTATGAAAATTGAGAAGAACGTTTGGCCAGAAGATTTTCGCTGTTGTTAGTGCTGCAACATTTAGATGATTCTTAATAACTCATTAAGCAACATTTCCTATTTTACCATTATAAACACTAAAAACCCAATAACTAGATATTCTTTTTCTTATCTCTCTTTAATTCATCACAATAATAAATATCTAATTAGATAATTTTCATATATCCAAATATTCCAAATTAAGACCTACCAACTTGTTGTAATTTATTAATGAATATCAGCAAAAGATTTATTAATAAAAAATAATTAACCACTCAAACATGAATAAAATATTTGAGAACATAAAAAAGATAGATGAGAGCATACTAAAAGCATACACAAAACTCAGCAAAAATACAAAAGAAGGAAAACTCTACACAATAACTACATTCTTAAATCTTGGCAGTATAGAAGGAGTATCTTTCTTTTGGTACCATTTAGGATTAAACCTTATCACTTCTGGAATGATTGGAGCATCAATTAGCGCAATTGATACTCTCTACAACCTTGAGCTTCTTTCAGGAGAACGAGATACTTATTCAAGAGAAGGAACAATCATAAAAAACCCTCTTTTAGAATACAAAAAGAAGTATAACAGAACAGTAAGATTACCATTATTTGTAACAGGAGCCGCTTTAACAGGAATAGGAATTTATGATATCATAAAACCATACATCACAAAACAGCCATTTCAAGCAGATGATATTGATAATTTATGGACAGGTTTGAGTTATCTAGGTTTAGCATCCTCAATGTATTTAAAAGATAGAAATCCAAAACTATTACAAAAGCAAAGCCTCTTGGATAGGATTTACTCACTCATAAAACAAACAACAAAGAGTTATCTACCAAAAACTCCGAAACCAGTACCCCAACCACAAACTTATAGGAACCTTGAAGACATAGTTTAATCAAATCAAAACTCTTCAACAACCTTTGTTTCTAACTTATCATAACCATTAAACTCACTATAAAAATTATAAGCCCCTGCATTAATAAAAACAATCTCATCACCAATCTTTACTTTCTTATCAAAATAGACAACATACCTAAAAATATCCAACGAATCAGGAGACCTTCCCTTAATCAGATACATATAACCCTTAGAAACCTCATTCAACACAGGGAGTTTTATATTCAGTAGAAAGGTATCCATATAAGCATTAAAAACAGAACAATCCAAAACAATAGTATTATCATAGACATTAACTGCCCTAGCAATCAACCTAACCGCAGGAGCTGAAATAAACCTACCAGGTTCCATAAGCAGCTTAACGCCCTTTGCATTAACAAACTCCCTAAAATCAAGGATTTTCCTCTTGATTACATCTAAATCTGGCTTAGAATTCGAATAAACCCATGGCAATCCACCACCAATATCAACATAATCAACCTTATCAAAACAATCGCTAATATCACTAAAATCCCTTACCAAATTCCACTCACCAATATTCTGTGTTTTTCTATGCACATGAATACCTAACTTATCGACAAAGGGACTCTCCCTAAGCTCATCAATAAGTCCCATTACCTTATCCCTGCTAAATCCATAAACAAAATACTTTCCAGTAAAAATAGTATGTTCCTTTAACTTAACCCTCAAAAACAAAGTAATCTTCTTTTTAACCCTCTTGCTTGCCTCAATAACATTCTTAAGATCATTCTCATTATCCACGACATAAACAGAGATACCCAAAGAAAGAAAATCAACAATCTCTTCAACAGTTTCTCCCTGTAAAAAATAGATTATCTTCTCCTTATTTCTAATACACTTCACAGAATTCTTAGAATTCAAACTAAAAAAGCAATCAAGTTCACTATCCTGTAAAACATCACCAACCTCTGGATTGGTCTTATAACTATAAGAGACAATATCAGTAATCTTTTCAATCTCATTAAACTGTTCAAAAACAACCCTTTTACTCAACAAAAACCTAGCCATATAATCACCCCATAATCATTATATGATAATCATATAATTGTCATATAATCAACAGAATTAAAAAAACAGATAATAAACAACAAATAATAAATACCTAAAAAACTGACTGATAGAAATAGACACTTATATCTCAATTTTCTTCTCATTATATAACCTATCAAAAACAGCAGCAGAAATCAAAGGAAAGATAATAGTAGCATCTCCAACAACAGTAACAGAATCAGAATCATCCTTAATTTTACCCCAACTCTTTGCCTCATTTGTAGTAGCACCACTCATACTCCCAGAATAATGAGTTGACGAACTAACATAAACAGCATAATCGGCCCCACCGCTCAAAAGAGTTGAAAGTAGAGCATGATGCTTAGAAATACCACCGCCGAGAGCAATCAAACCCTTTTTATCATCCTGAGTTGTTGCTAGAGTAATTTTCTTAAAATCCTGAACCACATCAACAACAAAATCCTTATTCTTCTGTTGTACAAAAAACAGATGGAACCCAAAAGCCCCATCAGTAACTCCAGGACAGAACACAGGAACATTATGCTTATACGCCTGATACAAAATAGAGTTCTCATCATCTAATGTCTTACCGATCTCATAAAATAACTCAGAAGGAGTAATCCTTGGTTTCTTACGGGCAATATCCTCTAAAACGGGAGTAATACTACCCTCAAAATTCATATAACTATCATTAGTTATACCCAAATTACCAACCCTATTAACACCCTTTTCATAGAGAGCAATATCATCAGCCCTAAAATTAGTAATAATAAACTTTTCACCCTTTGCCTTCATAATATCTTCTTCAAGACCACCAACAGTAGTAACAATCTCAGAAACCAAACCAAATCTAATCCACTGGGCAAACAACCCCCTCAACCCAGAAGTAACCATATTAGATGTAAAGGTAAGAATAATCTTAGCTTTCTCATTAATCATAGTATCAATAATATGAAACGCCTTATAGACCTCAATACTCTGAAATCCATTTGACTCGAACTCTTCAACCAATTCCGAAACCTTAATACCTGGTTTCCACTTAACATCCTTTACAAACTCCATGATATCCAAGGGTATCATAAAATCGCTTATAAAGCTTTTGCTACAAATTGCACTCTTTTTCATATTCCTATTTCTTATCATTATTAACTTCCATTTTCTTACTATCATTATTCCATCATATTATCATCATATAATCATTTCATCATTTCATTATTTTCTTATTATCATTATCTCATTATTTCATTATCACTTTTGCCACTCTTGCTAATCAAGGTCACTCTTGTAATCCAACCTTAATCTAATAATTTTAATCTAATATTACTATGAATTTCTAAAAAGACCGTAAGAATCACGAATAAACACAATTAACCCTTAATAACAATTGAAAACCAAAAAAGAACATGCTATTAACAATAGTATTATCACAGCCCTTACTAATAACTCAACTTGAACATGAAATCTTAGGGAACAGTATCTTTTTAGAGATAATTGTTGCAATTGGATTAGGAATATTATTCGGGACTTTCACAGGATTAACACCTGGAATACACATAAACATGGTGAACTCAGTAATCATATCATCATACCCAATCTTACTCTTAAAACTAACCCTAACTCAAATAATAATCTTCATAGTTTCAATGTCAATAACGCACACCTTTTTAGATTCACTACCATCAATATTCCTAGGGGCACCTGATGAAGCAACGGTCTTAGCAGTAGCCCCAGGACATAGATACTTATTAAATGGAGAAGGTATCAAGGCATTTAAACTAACACTAATGGGATCATTCGCCGCAGTCATCTATTCCTCATTAAGCATAATATTCGTTGTAAAGTTCATCTCATTAATATATCCAATATTAAAACCCAGTGTTGGAGTCATATTAATAATTACATCCATTTGGTTAATTTTGAGTTCTAAAAAGCGGTTTCAATCCCTCATACTATTTTCACTTTCAGGGTTATTAGGTTACATCGTATTAAATGGGAAATTTCAGCAACCACTCTTACCACTGCTCTCAGGAATGTTTGGGCTGAGTTCAATACTATTAAGCATAATGAACAAACAAAAATTACCAAAACAGAAACCCTATGACCTCAAGATAGGCACTAACAAAACAAGAATACCCATTACACTTACCATTGGTGAAATAAGTGGGCTAATCACTGCAATCTTTCCAGGCATTGGCTCTTCTTTCGCAGCAATCATAGGAACAAAAATCAACGACGGTTTAGACAAGATAAAAAAACGAATCAAAGACAAACTAATGCTCAAAAAAGCTCTTCAAAAAAAAGATGAAATCAGCAACAACGATTTATTCATGATTTTATTAGGTAGTGTAAACACATTCAACTTTATGTTATCCATACCAATGGCTTTCATAGCAAACAAAGCCAGAAATGGCTCAATACTTACGATTCTCAATCTAACCAAAAGAATCGATATAAAACTAATGATAATACTAATCGTTACTTCAATAATTGTCTCATCAATAGTGTTCTTTTATTCTTTAATCATTCTGAAACTATTTGTAAAATCTGTAGAATCCATAAACTACACAGCCCTATCAATAGGCATTGCAGCAACAATAATCATTATCACTTACTATTTTTCAAGTAACACAGGTCTGATTATCTTAACAGGATCAACTGCTATTGGAATCTTCTCTTCATTTTTCAAAGTAAGAAAAACGGTATTAATGTCCTGCTTAATCCTACCGGTAATTTTCTGGTTAATCTAATAAGAAAATAATATATACAATTAAGAAAACAACACAATTGAGAGAACAATACAAATAAAAAAATACAAACAATAAAATAATATAATTAAGAAAAACAATAACTATGAAAAAATAACACAAATAAAAACTAACAACAATTCAATCTTTAAAACATCACTCTTCAAATCATAATTAAATTTCTAAATTCCCTTAATATATTCTTCATTAATCTTAAGATTCTTCATAGCTGACTCCATCCAAGCATAAACATTAGATAGCTCACTACCCTCAACAATCATCTCAACTGCTCTCTTAGCAATTTCGACCTTCTTAACCTGACCGATAATTGCAATTGTTTTTCCGAAAATAGAAATATGAACATCTGTAATAGATTCAATATACTTTCTAACCTTTCCATTTGTTCCAATAACCCTTGCTCTGATTCTAACAAGAGCCTTCTTATTAAAC
Source organism: uncultured Methanosarcinales archaeon (assembly GCA_964653825.1). Classification (GTDB taxonomy): domain Archaea; phylum Nanobdellota; class Nanobdellia; order Woesearchaeales; family CAZZHT01; genus CAZZHT01. The sequence continues at coordinate 330 of CAZZHT010000074.1, read as the reverse complement.
TTAGAATGACTCAATTTAACAATATCCATAGTATAATCAATCTTAAACAACTGTTCAGCATAGATAGGATTAAAGCCCCTTCCAATAGCCAAAACAACTGACTTCATTATATAAAGAGACACAGCATCCTCTCCTGAAACAGTTACAGATCCTGTTGAAGAATCAACACTGATACTACAATGTCCTAAACTCTCAAGTTGTCTCTTCACAGAACCCTTTGAACCCACAAGCATGGGGATTCTCTCCATCGGAATCTTTAAGTTATATGAGTAAATCATAAAATTTAAGAAAAGAGCTAACTTTTTTAAATCTTTTGAAAATAAAAAAGTG